>JAICWY010000013.1 GCA_025934645.1 Vulcanimicrobiia bacterium | reverse complement strand
TATGCGTCGGTCGTATTGACCATCAGCGGATTGGTGACGGGGCGGTTCTCGATGTCAGTGTAGGTGTGGCCCGCCGGCAACTGGATGCTTTGCGCGGCCGTGCCGTAGTTCACGACTGCAAAGCCGTTAGCAAACTGCCGCGAAAGCAGGTTGTTGTTCGACACGTATCCGCCGCAAGGTTTACCGTACGTCCGGGAATATTCCGAGCGGTAGGTGTAGATTGCGCCGCCCTTCGGCGAGACGAACAATCCCGCGCCGCCGTTGTTGCCGAGCGCATACGACGCGAGCGCCCAATCCATTTGCTGCGGCGTTAGCGAGTTGGGATCCGTCGAACAGGTGCCGCTGCAATAGTAGTCCGTAATGAAGATCGCTTTGCCTTGGCTTTGCGCGTACTCCATCCAGTTGAGGGTGTTCATGAACTGTTTGCCGGTGAAGAGACGGCCGTACGCCGTGAACCCGTTTTCATCAAGCATGCCGTCGACGTAATTGAGCATCTGCTGTTCGTTGGCGTCCGGCGTGGAGGTGAACGGCGGATGGTTCACCAGCAATTTCAGGTGATACGGAGCGTATTTCGAATCGTTCTTCAGAATGCTCTGCGCCGTTGCGAGCCAGTTGAGCGTGTCGGCATTCCATGCCGGATCCGAGGCCAAGCGCGGTCCGCTGTAACGCCGGACGAACGTGTTGTTCGAATAGATGCCGCAGCCGAACCAGCCCGGTTGCGGGGATCCCTCGCCGAACTCCGGATTCGGAGCGGCGGAGTAATTATCGAACTCGACGTTGTCGATCGCAAGCGAGTTGTAGCCGTTGGCGATCATGTAATCGCCGAGCATGCGTACCTGGTAATCCACCACGGCGGGATTGTGAATGTCCAGCGGCACGTCGCCGAAGCCGGTGTAGAAGTATGCAAGGTCGTTCGGCTGCGGGTTATTGTTGGCATCACATGCGTGCAGAATCCAGTCGGGGTGGTTCGTTTGGAACCACGCGAGATCGTGACCGGAGATGAGCCGCTCGTCCTCGTTCGGCAATACGTAGCGGGAGACGTACATGCCGGGATGCGCGCTGTTCCAGACCTGCGGGTAGAACGCGCCCCACACCGCATCAAAGAATGGCGCTTCTTGCTGGATCTGTGAGGTCGTCATGCCGGCATGCACGCCGTCGGTGTCATTGATTTGAATCATGCTGAACCGGCCGCTCGTGTCGGGAAGCATCGTAATGCTCTGCGTCGTGGGCGGCTGCGTCGGGGTTGGCGTCGGCGCCGGCGTGGGGCTCTGCGTCGGCGTCTGCGTGGGATGGGCGCTCGGCGCGATCGACGGCGAGGCCGATGGAGCCCCGCTCGGAGCGCCGGAAGGCGCTACGCTCGGTGCGGTGCTCGGCGGATTGCCGGCGCCGCCGCCTCCGCCCGGGTTCTGAACCGGCGGGGTGGTTGAGCCGCCCCCACCGCCTCCGCCGCAGGCGGCCAACGCCAGCGTGCATACGGCAAACGCACATCCGAACAGACGCGATGAAATTCTTGGCAGCACGGTATCCCTCGCTTTTGTGTCGGAACTATACCGCCCGGACCATGCCGTACAGCACGGCCGTTCGGCCCCGTAATCAGGGTCTTTCGCTCGGCAGGGCGGGTAGGCGGGCAACTGCCGCACGCTGGGTATATAATTTTCACATGCAGGAGCAGTTCGTTTCGAGCGATCCGTACACTCGGATCGCTGCCGCCATTTTACGTTTGCTCTTCGGCGATGCGTACGCGCGCCGCTTCGCGATCCGTCTGTGGGACGGCACTGAAATCCCCGCGCAGGACCGGCGCGATTTTACGTTCGCCGTAAATCATCCGGGTGCGCTGCGCACGGCGTTCAAGCCGCCCGCGGATCTCAATGCAGGACGCGCTTTTGCCGCGGGATTACTCGATATCGAGGGTGACATTGAAGCGGCGGTCGATGAGATAAAGCGCGTGCTCGAACGTCCCGCCGGCGGGGCGATGGTGCAGCTCATGGTCTTGCTGCGCCGTCTGCCAGCAGCGCCGCTGCCGCCGCTGCGCGAAGCGCATCTGCACGGTAAGCGCCACTCGCTGCAGCGCGATCGCGCTGCCATCGGGTTCCATTACGATCAACCGGTCGCGTTCTATCAAACGTTTCTCGACAGCAGCATGGTCTATTCATGCGCCTACTTCGATGAAGGCGTTGACGATATCGATGAAGCGCAGCGCGCCAAGATCGATCACTCCCTGCGCAAATTGCGCCTTCAGCCCGGCGAACGGCTCTTGGACATCGGCTGCGGCTGGGGCGCGCTGGTCGTACGCGCCGCAAAAGAGTACGGCGCCTATGTGCTCGGCGTAACCTTGAGCCGGCGCCAAGAAGAAGAAGCGCGTCGGCGCATTGCCGCGGAAGGTTTGGAGAATCGCGCGCGCGTCGAACGCTGGGATTACCGGCAGCTTCCCGCAACCACGTTCGATAAAATCGTGAGCATCGGCATGGTGGAACACGTCGGCCGCGACCACATGCCCGAGTATTTTTCGACGGCGCACCGGCTTCTCAAGGCGGGCGGCTTATTCTTGAACCACGGCATCGCGCATCAAAACCGTGCCGTCAAAGATGGTAAGGCGGCCGGGTTCATGGGCCGCTTCATCTTCCCCGATGGCGAGCTCGTCAGCATTTCGGATTCGCTGCAAGTGGCCGAACGCGCCGGATTTGAAGTGCGCGACGTCGAGAATTTGCGCGAGCATTACGCGAAAACGCTGCGAGCGTGGGTGCACAATCTCGAGCGTAATCGCGAACGCGCCATCGCCGAGGCCGGCGAACAATCGTACAAGGCGTGGCGGCTCTACATGGCGGCCAGCGCCCAAGGCTTCCGTAGCGGGCGCCTAGGCCTGTACCAATCCTTGCTCGCCAAGCCCCTGCCGGACGGGGCCGTCCCGATTCCGGCCACCCGGCGCGACCTCTACCGCTCGTCTTGAACTATGGCCGCATTGTGCTATATTAAAAGTATCAATGCGCTCGACGAACATGGCGACCCGGGCGGCCGAAGAGGTCCTGCGCGGGCCGGTTAAATCAAAGACCGTCTTACCGGTGCTTGTTTTGCACTTGTTGGAGCAGCGCCCGGACCACGGTCTGGCCCTCATGCAGCGCGTTGAAAATCTGTGCGGCGGACTGCTAGCCGTGAACACCAACACGGTCTATCCGCTGCTGCGCCGTCTGGAGGAGCGCGGCTTTGTGACCGGCCAGTGGGAGCACCCCACGAAGCGGTCGCGCCGGCTTTACCACATTACCGCCGCCGGGCGCGAACGCCTGACGCGCATCAAAGCCAACATGCTGCCGTATCTGGACATGCTCGCGCAATCCGTCGAGCGTTTGCGGCACGAGCTCTACGAAGAAAGAAGTATCGATGAGTTATCAAGCACCGTTGCGTGATATGCAGTTCGTGCTCCACGAACTGGCCGGCCTCGAGGATGTCGCGAAGCTTCCTGGTTACGAGGATACGGCCGACGTCGCCGATGCGATTCTCGACGAAGCCGCAACGTTCGCAAGCGAAGTGCTGGACCCGATCAACCAGATCGGCGACAAAGAAGGCTGCACGTGGAAAGACGGCAACGTCACGACGCCCACCGGTTTCAAAGAAGCGTACGCGCAGTTCGCAAAAGCCGGCTGGATCGGTTTGCCGGTGCCTCCGGAATACGGCGGGCAAGGCCTTCCCTCACTGATGCTCGGCCCTACGCTCGAGATGTGGAACGCGTCGAATATCGGCTTCGCCAACGGTCCGCTGCTCAATCAGGGTGCGATCGAAGCGATCGAACTCGTCGGCTCGGACGAGCAGAAAAAACTCTACATTCCCAAACTCGTCGACGGATCGTGGACGGGCACGATGTGCCTCACGGAGCCCCAAGCCGGTTCGGATCTCGCTCAAGTTCGCACCAAAGCCGTGCCGGACGGCGATCGTTACCGCATCTCCGGCCAGAAGATTTTCATCACGTTCGGCGAGCATGACATGGCGGAGAACATCATTCACTTGGTGCTCGCACGTCTGCCCGGTGCGCCGGAAGGCACCAAAGGCATCTCACTCTTCATCGTCCCGAAAGTGCTGATCAATGCCGACGGTTCGCTCGGCGAGCGCAACGATGTCGAGTGCGCGGGCATCGAGCACAAGATGGGCATCAACGGCAACCCGACCTGCACGCTGAATTACGGCGAAAAAGGCGGCGCGATCGGCTATCTGGTCGGACAGCCGAACGAAGGTCTCAAGTACATGTTCATCATGATGAACGCGGCACGTTTCAGCGTCGGCGTGCAGGGCCTGGCTCTTGCGGATCGCGCGTATCAAGCCGCGCTGCAGTACGCAAAAGAGCGCGTGCAGTTTCGCGACGTTGCCTCGCGTTCGCCCGAGCCCAAGCGCATCATCGAACATCCCGACGTGCGCCGCATGCTGATGTGGATGAAGTCCCAGAACGAAGCGATGCGCGCGCTTGCGTACGTCACTGCGGCGTCGCTCGACTTCGCACACAAACATCCCGACGAGAAGGTGCGCAAAGAGCAGAAGGCGTTCGTCGATCTCATGATCCCGGTGGTCAAGGCGTGGTGCACCGAGACCGCGATCGACGTGTGTTCGAATGCGGTGCAAGTCTTCGGCGGCATCGGCTACATTGAAGAAACCGGGATCGCGCAGCAGTTTCGCGACGTGCGCATCACGACGATCTACGAAGGGACCACCGGCATCCAGGCGCTGGACCTGGTGGGCCGCAAACTCGCGCAAGACATGGGCGCGACGGCCACGCGCGTCATCGGCATGATGCAAAAAACCGTGAAAGAGTGCGAAGAGAGTGACAACGCCGACGTAAAGGCGCTCGCTGAAGGCCTGAACAAAGCGATCGGCGCCCTTGCCGAAACTTCGCAATTCATCGGCATGAGCGCAATGGGTGATCTGCGCAAAGCCGTCGCCTGCAGCGTTCCGTACTTGAAACTCTGGGGCATCACCGCGGGCGGCTGGCAAATGCTGCGAGCCGCGCAGATTTCTGCAGGCAAAGTTGCGGCGAACGATCCGGAAGCCGAGTTCTACAAAGCCAAACTCGCGACCGCGAAGTTTTATGCCACGCACGTGCTCACGCAGAGCGCCTATCTGAAACGGCAAATTACCGAAGGTTCCGGCGACGTCATGACGCTTTCCGAAGCGCAGTTCGATCTGGACCGAAAAGCCGCAGTGGTCGCGTAATGGCTATTAAAGTCATCACCCTGAACAATCCGCCCGTCAACGCGCTCTCTTTCGCGTACTCCGCGAAGCTGCTCGAAGAAGTGCAAGCCGCCGAGAGTGATCCGGCCGTGGACACCGTCGTATTCACCGGCGCGAACGGCTTGTTCAGCGCGGGCGCGGACGTGAACGATTTCGCGACCGAACCCGATCCCGACGCGAAAAACGTGCGCCACGTGATTGCGGCGGTCGAGCGCGGCAAGAAAGTCTACATCGCTGCGATCGACGGCAACTGCATGGGCGGCGGTCTGGAACTCTCGCTTGCGTGCGATTACCGCGTCGCGACCGAACGCTCGAAGCTCGGCCTACCTGAGATCAAGCTCGGCCTGCTTCCGGGCGCGGGCGGCACGCAGCGTCTCCCGCGCCTCGTCGGCGCGCAAGACGCGCTGCAGATGATGCTCAAGGGCGAAACCGTTAAAGCCCCGGACGCGCTGAAGAAAGGCTTAATCGACGCAGTTGTGCCGTCGTTCGGCGACGATATCGCTAAGAGCGTAATGAGCGCTGTTACGGGCGATGCCAAGCGGCGCGTGTCGGCCAAAAAGGTCTCGTTGCAAGGCCTGCCTGCAAACGCCGTACCGTTCGTCATCGCGCAAGCGCACAAGATGTGTCCTCCTGAAGAGAACGGCGGCTTCGCAGCGCACAAACTCGTCGACGCGGTGCAAGCGGCATTCGAATTGCCGTTCGAACGCGGCCTCGCGCGCGAAGCGCGCCTGTTCGAAGAACTAGTGCGCTCGCAGCCATCGCTGGCGCTACGCCACATTTTCTTCGCGGAGCGCGAACTCTCGAAGATTCCGAACCTTCCGCCGGCGCAAGCGTCGGATGTAAAGAAGGCAGGCGTCGTCGGCGGCGGCACCATGGGCGCCGGCATCGCGATCACGTTCGCGAACGCCGGTATTCCCGTCACCGTTATCGAGCCGAATGCGGAACAGATCGAAAAGGCCCGGCAGATGGTCTTCGGCATGTTCATGTATCAAGTGCAGAAGGGACGCCTGACGCAAGAAGAAGCCTGGAAGCGCGGACAGTCGATCGTTTTTACCGACGACTACAGCGAACTGGCCGATGCGGACGTCGTCATCGAAGCGGTTTTCGAGAACATGGACGTCAAAAAAGAAGTGTTCAAAAAGCTCGACGCGATCGTCAAGCCCGAAGGCATTCTCGCGTCAAACACCTCGACGCTCGACATCGATGAGATGGCCGCGGTTACGAAGCGCCCGGAGAAGTTCGTCGGCCTGCATTTCTTCGCGCCGGCCAACATCATGAAGCTGCTCGAAATCGTGCACGGCAAAGACACCTCGCCCGAAACGCTTGCAACGTCGTTTAAACTCGGCAAAGCGCTGCGCAAAGTCGCCGTGCTCTCGGGTAATGCGTTCGGCTTTATCGGTAACCGGATGCTGTTCGATTACGCACGCGAAGCGGTCGGCCTCGCCGAAGAGGGCGTGCCGCCGTACCGCATCGATGCGGCCATGAAGAACTTCGGTTTTGCGATGGGACCGTTCGCGATGTTCGATCTCTCGGGCATCGACGTCTTCTGGCACATTCAGCAGGCGCGTCCGGACATGGGCGCGGGCCGCACGAAGATCGTCGACCGTTTGTACGAGCAGAAACGCTTGGGACAAAAGACCGGCAAAGGCTTCTACAAATACGATCCGTCTGTCGGTAAAGGCCGCGAGGCGATCCGCGACGAGGACGTCGAGGCGCTCTTCAGAGAAGTCGCCGCCGAAGCCGGCATCGCGCAACACGCCGACGTCGCCGATGAAGAGATCGTGCGCCGTCTTACGCACGCGCTCATCGACGCGGGCGCCGATTTGCTCGAGAAGAAGGTCGCGCTGCGCCCGGGCGACATCGACATCGTCTACATTTTCGGATATGGCTTCCCGCCGCATCACGGCGGTCCCATGTGGTATGGCCACGAGACCGGCTACAAAGACGTTTATTCGAATCAGGCAAAAGAGAAGGAGTTAGTTCATGCGTGAGGCGGCAATCGTCTCCGCGGCGCGCACGCCCATCGGTAAGGCGTTTCGCGGCGCGTTCAATCAGACTCACGGCGCAACGATGGCAGGCCATGTGGTGAAAACCGCGGTCGAGCGTGCGAAGATCGATCCGGCGGAAGTTGAAGACGTCGTTTTGGGCGTTGGTCTGCCGGAAGGTGCAACCGGAAACAATTTGGGGCGCGTCGCCGCACTGCGCGCAGGCTTGCCGGAATCCGTTCCAGGCACGACGATCAATCGTTATTGCGCATCGGGACTGCAAGCGATATCCGTGGCAGCGCAGCGCGTGATTGTCGACGGCGCGAACGTCGTCGTCGCCGGCGGCGCCGAGTCGATTAGCATGGTGCAGAACTACATGAACACCGAGTTCTTTACCGAAGACTGGATGCTGCGCCACGAGCCCGACGTCTACATGCCGATGCTGCAGACCGCCGATTTCGTAGCGAAAAAATACAAAGTCTCGCGCGAGCGTCAGGACGAGTACGCGCTGCAAAGTCAGCAGCGCACTGCGCAAGCGCAAGCGAGCGGCGCGTTCGATCGCGAGATCGTCCCCCTCGAGGCCTGGAAATTTGTCGAGAACAAAGAGACGGGCGAAGTGCGCGAAGAGCTCTTCACGCTCACGAAGGACGAAGGCAACCGTCCCGACACGACGCTCGACGGTTTGCTAAAACTCAAAGGCGTGCTGGACCCGGCCTCATCGATCACGGCGGGCAACTCATCGCAACTCTCGGATGGCGCGGGCGCCGTGGTAGTGATGGATGCCAAACTGGCGGAGCAGCGCAATCTGGAGCCGCTCGGCTTCTATCGCGGCATGGTCGTTGTCGGCAACGCGCCGGGAGAGATGGGCGTCGCGCCGGTGTACGCGATTCCGAAATTGCTCGCGCAGCACAACTTGTCGATCGACGACATCGGCCTATGGGAGCTCAACGAAGCATTCGCCGTGCAGACCGTGTACGTCCGCGATAAGCTCGGCATTCCGAACGATCGCTTCAACGTGAGCGGCGGCGCGATCTCCATCGGCCATCCGTACGGACTTTCCGGTGCGCGCATGGTGATGCACGCGCTGATTGAAGGCAAGAAGCGCGGCGCCAAGCACGTCGTGGTTACGATGTGCATCGGCGGCGGCATGGGCGCAGCGGGCCTCTTCGAAGTCGCCTAACGTAAAGCGAAAGCCCGGACAAGTGCCGGCCTAAAAGCAGCGCTTGTTCCTTTGCCGGGGCGGCGTGATAGAATACCCGTGAGATGGAAATGCCGCAAAGCGTGCTTTTCGACCCGCCGGAGATCGAGTTTCTCGACGGACATCCATACCAGAAAGTGAGTCCCAAGCGGACGCATGCGCTGGTTCAAGCGGCATTGCTACGCGTGCTCGGCGATTGCGCCGTGGGCCGTGGCGAGGTCGGCCCTGAGTGGCGTTTCGCTCTCGGCGCCGTCGATATTACCTACACGGAGTTCGTTCCCGACATCGCTTTCGTTTCGTACGAGCGCATTCGACCGCTGAACGACGACGATGCGGAAGAGCCGCCGTTCGCGCCGGACATCGCTATCGAGGTGCGTTCGCCATCGAATCGAGCGGCATATATCGCGCAGAAGATGCTGCGATATTTGAAATGCGGCTCGGTGTTGGTTTTGGACGTCGATCCGGCTAAGCGGACAATCGTCGCGCATGCCGCGAGCGGCGTGCGAACATTCACCGAAGCGGACCGCTTCGAGCACGAGGCGGCGCCATGGTTTAGCTTCGAGGTTGGTTCGATCTTTCCGAAGCCGCGCGGAGCGCGTTAGACTGCTGCGTCCGCAACCGCTCGTGGTTGCGGGATGATGATGCCCGTGAGTTGCAGCGGATCGTACGCGCCCACTTCGCTTAGCGGACCTGTATCGCCGTCGCGGCGCGACGCGCGTAGCGCGTCGATTGCTTCCGGGAATGCGAATTGTTCGCCGACGTAGCCGGAAACGAAACGTCCGCCGCGGATCTCGCCGCGCGCTTCCATCCGTCGCAGAGCTTGCAGAAGCTCGCGCCACGGCGGAGCCAGCGTTTCGCGAGCGATGATGTCGCGAAAGACGACACCCCAACGCGCGAGCAAACGGCGCGCGAACGTTTCGGCATTGATGCGCTCGGTTTCTGAAGCGAGCAGTGTCCAGCGTCCGCTCGAGGAGCGAGGCCGCGCACGCAGCCCTTTCTCGCCAAGACGGCGTTTCGCATCGATGAGCGATCGCAGCGCGTCGAAGCCGTCCGCCGACACCAGGCCGGCTGCGACAAGTTGCCAGAGCGCTTCCTCGACCTCTGCCGGCAGACGTTTCGTGCCGCGGACGATGTCGCTGAAGAACGGCGCACCGCGGCGTTCTATCTCGGCCAGAACCTCGCGCGAGGCATGCGATAAGCCGCTCGTGCCCACGGCATTGCGGGCGATCAGTTCCGCCGCGTCGTCGCGCGTGAAGAGCGAGATCGGCGCGAGTTTGGTCGGGCGGATGCGCCGCGCGTCCTCTTCGCCGGCAGAAAGCGTGGGATGCGCGGAAAGGCGTCCCCACATTACCTCGCCCGAATAGCACAGCTGATCTAAATATTCGCGACGGTAGCTCGCGACGCGCGCGGGCAATATCTGCGATTCCCAAGCTGCCGCGGGAATTTCATAGCCTTCCAATTGCCGGATGACTTGCAGCGTGCCGTCCACGCCGTGCAGACGCGACAACGGCGCGACGTGCTGCCAGCGATGCAGGAAGCGCAAGTATTCCGCCGAGGTGACAGGCTCGATCTCGCGGCGCAATTGTCCGATTGTACGCCGGTGGATGCGCGCAAGGACGCGGCGGTTGCACCACTCTTCGTCCGCGCCGCCGCGGAAGCGTCCGCGCAGCAGTTGCCCCTCGGTTTCCAGGCGGATCAGCGCTTCGTTCAACGCCGGCGGCTCGACGCCGAAGCGGTCGCTCATATCCAGAACCGTGAGTGGGCCGCTGGATTCGAGCCAACCGCGCAAAATCTCCGCCAGCGCATCCTCGCGGCGTTCCGGCAGCGCGCCATGGGCGACCGGCGCGATGGGCGGCTGCATCTGCGCCGCCGGATAAGCGATCTGCGCGAGCTGCAAGCGTTCGGCGCTGGCCCAGAAGCGCCGGCCGTTTTCGTCAACCAGTACGGTCGCGCGATTTTGCGCGAGCAGTTCGTGAAACCACTCGGCCCATTCATCGAGCGGCGGAAGCACGATCAGCGTGAGCAACGCATCGTGCAGCTCGTCCGCGTCGCGTACCGCCGGCCACGACTCTTCGGAGACTTCCGCAATGACCGCCGCGTCGAGAATGCCCGCACCGTCCAAATCGTCGCGGATAGTGCGCCGCAGTTGCACGGCGCGGGCGCGGCGCTCTTCCAGCGGCGCGTCGTCCAAGTACGCATACGGGTTCGCATTTAAGATCTCGTGGCAGAACGGTGAGGGCTCGGGCGTATCGACCGCAACGGTGCGGATCTCGCCGGCTTCAACGGCGCGCAGCACGGTAATGAGGGCGTCGAGATCCATCGCTTCGTGCAAACAGTTGCCGATCGTCTCGCGCACCAGCACGTGATCGGGCACGCGAACCGGCCCGCTCAAATTCTCCGCGCACGCCGCCTGATCGGGAAAGACCGACGCGAGCAGATCGTCGGCGCGCATGCGCATGAGCTGCGGCGGCGTTTTACGGCCGCCGCGCATGCGAAGGATCGCGAGTGCGCGCGTGGCGTTCCAACGCCAGCGCGCGCCGAACATCGGCGCCGCGAGCAGCGCCTGCGTGAGCACGTATTCCACGCTCGCCGATTTGACGAATTCGAAAACGATTTCGAGCGGGAACGCGTGCTGATCGGTAAGCGAGAGCACAACGCCGTTGTCGGTAGCCGCCGCTTGCAGTTCCAGATTGAACGAACGGCAGAAGCGTTTGCGCAGTGCGAGTCCCCATGCGCGGTTCACCCGCGCGCCGAACGGCGTGTGCAGGATCAGCTGCATGCCGCCGCCCTCGTCGAAGAACCGCTCGGCGACGATGGTCCGGTCGGTCGGCACGACACCCAGCACTTTTTTGCCGGATCGGATGTATGCGATGATTTGCTCGGCGCCGGCGTCGTCGACGCCGCAGCGCGCAATGAGCCAGGCTTTTGCCTCTTCGTCCGTGCGTTCGTCAACCGCGTTGCGCAGCGTTGCCACTTCGCGCGAGAGTTCTATCGTGCGTCCCAGGCCCTCACCGTTCCAGAACGGCACAGTCGGCGCGGCGCCGTGCGCGTCTTCGACGCGGACCGTTCCCGGCTCCACGCGTTTGATGCGCCACGAATTCGTGCCGAGCAAGAATACGTCGCCGGCCAAACTTTCCACCGCGAAGTCTTCGTCGAGCGTTCCGACGAGATGCCCTTCGGGTTCGGCCACGACGTTATAGTTTGCCGTTTCGGGAATGGCGCCGCCGGAGGTAATCGCCGCAAGACGCGCGCCGCGCCGGGCCCGTACGACCCCGTTCACGCGATCGAGGTGCAGAAATGCCCCGCTGCGTCCGCGGGAACCCGCGACGCCGTCCGCCAGCATGTCCAGCACGTCGTCGAAATCCTTTCGCGTCAAGCCGCGATATGGATATGCGCATCGGACCAGCGCGTAGAGATCCTCCACGGCCCATTCAGACGCCGCACATGCGGCGACGATCTGCTGCGCAAGAATATCGAGCGGCGCATCCGGAATCACGAGCGCATCCATTGCGCCGGAACGGATCGCGTAAACCAACGCCGCGCATTCTACCAATTCATCGCGCGTGGTCGCGAAGAACCGCCCCTCGGGTTTTGCGCCGATCCAGTGTCCCGAGCGTCCGATGCGCTGCAGCGCGACGCCGATCGAGCGCGGCGAACCCAGTTGCACGACGAGATCGATCGAGCCGATATCGATGCCCAGCTCCAGCGAGGCCGTTGCTACGGCCGCTTTAAGCTCCCCGTTTTTCAAACGGTGTTCGGCCTCGAAGCGCGCATCGCGCGAAAGACTGCCGTGATGCGGCATCACCACGCCTTCGCCCAGGCGTTCTGTCAACGCAAACGTCGCGCGTTCGCTCATGCGCCTCGTGCCCACAAACACGAGAGTGGTGCGGTGCCCGCGGACCAGCTCCGCGACGCGGTCGTAGATCTCGCCCCACATCTCCGTGCTGGCCACCGGCCCCAGCTCGTCGCGGGGAACTTCGATCGCGATCTCCATCTCGCGCCGGCTGCCGACATCCACGACCTGCGCATCGGGGCTCAAGAACTGCGCGACGGTCTCCAGCGGCCGCACCGTCGCCGATAATCCAATGCGCTGCGGCTTGCGCGCGCCGTTCTCGGCGACGAGGGCATCGAGCCGGGCAAGCGTCAGCGCAAGATGCGAGCCGCGTTTGTCGCCGGCCATGGCGTGGATCTCGTCGACGATAATCGTGCGCACGTTGCGGAAGAGCGCGCGTGACTTCTCCGCAGTAAGAAGAATGAACAACGACTCGGGTGTGGTCACGAGCACGTGCGGCGGCGTGCGCAGCATGCGTTGCCGTTCCGCGGTCGTCGTATCGCCGGTGCGGACTGCCGTGCGGATTGGCGCGAGCGCAACCGCGCGTTCCTGCGCCAACGTCAAAATCTCGCCGAGCGGGATTTCGAGATTCTTGCGCACGTCGTTGGTGAGTGCTTTCAGAGGCGAGACGTACACGACGAGCGTTTCATCGGGCAGCGAATCCGCCGCAGCATCCCGTACGAGCTCGTCCAGACATAAAGAAAAAGCCGCCAGCGTCTTTCCGGAACCCGTAGGCGCCGAAATGAGCACGTCGCGGCCGCCACGGATGAGCGGCCAGCCCTGCACTTGCGGTTCGGTCGGCGCCCACTTGCGGCCCGCGAACCAGTCACGGACGAGCGGATGAAAATCGTCGAGCACGGTCGCTTTGTTCAACACGTGCGGGCCGGATCAGTTGCGCGCCGGGATGCGTTCAACGGCCCGCCCATTACAACCAGGCGGTAGGTTAAAACCGGTTGGGCTAATTGCGAAGCGGCGTGCCGTGTTCGAGCATGTGCTGCATGCGCGCGCGCGTCCGCGGATCGAAGACGAGCGTCTCGAAGTAGCGCGTTTCCAAGTCGAGCAGTTCCTCATGCGGCACGCGCCGTGCCGGCCCGGGGCCGCCGGTCATAACGCGTGCGATCGCGCGTGCGATCTCACCGTCCCACGCCGTTGCCGTGCCGCTCGTAATCGCCGTATCCACCGCAGCGCTCAATGCTTCATAGCCCGCGTCACCGAGTACGGGAATATGCTTGCGGTGCCCGGGCGGCGTGTAGCCTGCCGTCAAGTCCAGAACGCGCGCCTTTGCATCGTCCAGCAAGCGCGACAGATCTCCCGTGATTCCGTCATGCGGTTTGAGGAAGTGCAGCGCGCGCGCGTCCTGCGCATCCTTCGACGAGCGCATGAAGACAATGGTTTGGAACGCATCGCGTAAGCCCGCGGCCTCGTTCCCTTCACCGGCCGCGTCGATGCAGCGCGCGTAAAGTTCGCTCGTGCCGCCGAGATCCGGCAAAATACCGACCGCAACTTCCGGCAGGCTCGCGCGCATTTGCGCGTGCGCCTGCACGCGGTCCGCGTACATCGAAAGCTCGAGCGCGCCGCCGATCGTCAAACCGAAGGGTGCGGACACCGTGGGAAAAGGCGTTGCGCGCATGCCGGTCGTGAGGCGTTGAAAACGCTTCGCCGGCGCGTGAAAACGCGCACGATCCTCGCCGATCTCATCGAGCAGCCCGATCAACCAGCGTAAGTTCGCGCCGAATGAAAAATGCGAACCTTGATTGCCGATGACCAGCCCCGCGTAGCGGCCCGGAATCGTCGCAAACGCGTGTTCCGCGATCGAGAGCGTATCGCCGTCCAGCGTATTGCCTTTCGAATGAAACTCCAGGCACAGAACGCCATCGTCGAGATCGAGGAGCGACGCGCTCGCGTTCGACGCAAGCACGCGTCCGGGATCTTTGCGGATCGAATCGAGCACGATGGGCGACTGAATCATTCCGGCACCTTGGCTAGTCGCGTTCGCGCTCCCGCAAGCGGGCGTTCCCACGGCGTCATAGCTTGCCCAGCGGGTAAGAAACCCCAAGTGAGGCACAGCCTTTCGAAGGAGAACGTACCTATGATAGTAGCGATCGGCAGAGGCGCCGCAGGCGTTGTTTTAGCGCTCGGCCTTGCCGTGATGCCGGCCTTCGCTCTGGCGCAGGCAAGCCCGGGCGCGAGCCCGGCTGCAGGCGCAAGCCCCGGCTCGACCACTACGACCACCACGACCACGGCGACGAGCTCGCCGGCCGGCGGCACGATGACGACGACCGGCGGCACCACAACCGGCACGACGACGACCGGCGGTGGCGGCGGATCGTCCGGCTGGTGGGGATTGATCGGTCTGGTCGGTCTGCTCGGCCTGTTCGGCATGGGGGGCGGACGTCGCGGAACGACAGTCGAGACTTACGACACGACTCGGCGCGTCTAAGCGCGTAGCAACGAAGGCGGTGAGGCAAAAGCCTCACCGCCGCTTCGCTCATGCCCCTCGTTCGCCGTTCACCGCGCCGCTAAGATAGGGGTGCATATGCTCGCACCAAGTTCCGGACACCGCAGCCTGCAAAAAGCGCTCGGCGCCGTCAGCCCGCTAGCGTTTGCGGACGCCGTCGAACGCTACATCACCACGTTGCCGCCCGATGAGGTCCATGCGCTCGTCTCGCGCAGCATTAAGCGCTTCGATACTGCGGAACGCGTGCAGTTCGCGATGTTCCTGGGATACGAATCGCACTCCGGCGCACCGGAAGATTCGCTCGTCGGCGCCGGCATACGTCCGCAAGAATTGCAAAAGCTCATCGATGCGTGCGACGACTTCCTGCCCAACCGCTTCGCCGCGTTTTTGCGTGAGAACCGCCGCGCGATCCCCGCACTGGGCGAGGATGCGCTCAAACGCATTTTAGCCACGCTGCCGGAAGGGCAGTTTGACGAAAGTTCGACGCCGGCCGACGTGCCGAAGCGCCGCATTACGCCGGCGGTCGCAGCGCTGGTGGCGCTTACCGTACTGATTGCGGTCGCGCCGCTTATCGCGCAATACGCGCATCAGCGCGGCATGATTGACGGACCCGCAGATATCTTTCTTGCGCCGCAACCTCAACCGCACCCGGTTCGCGTCGCTGCCGTACAACCTAAAGCACAACCGGCTCGTGTGGCGCTGCGTCATGCGGTACGGCAGCCTTCCGCGCAGCAGTCTGCGCCGCGCGCCCATGTCGCGCCCGCGCACGCCGCTGCAGCGCAACGCCACGTGACCCTGCATAAGGTTCCGCACCGCATTCGGCGTCCGGTACGCGTGGCGCGCGCGTGGAAATTCGATCGCTCTCAAAATCCGTATTTTACGCGGAAGTGGCATAGCGCAAGTGTTGCGTATGCTCCGCCGCGTGCCCATGCAGCGAGTACGCCGGCGGCGGAAAGCGCATTCGAGGGACGCGCGCGAGTTATGGTCGCATCGTACCTGGATGCGGTGATTTCCGGAGACACGGGGCGCGCACTGCAGCATTTAGGCATGCCGGCCGCGTCCGATCCTAAAGCGATTTCGGAATCACCGATCGTTTCCCGCGACTCGCGCGCGGAGATCGTCGGCGTGAAGCCCGCGGACAATGGCCAGGTCCGCGTTCAGGTCGATATCAACGGCCGGCGCGGCGAGTATTTCGAAGTGTTTTCGGTGGAACCCGACGGACGTGCGCTCCGTATCGCAGACCGCTATTTCATTCCGGTGAACCGTACGGCGGAAGAAGTTTCGGCGAGGCTGCTGGCAAAGACCACCCACTAAGTTGAACGATTGGCGCGCGACCCCGCACCGGCGGTACGATCCGCTGCTCGACCGGTGGGTTTTGGTTTCTCCGCACCGCTTGGCGCGCCCATGGCAAGGCGAGGTTTCGGAAAGCCCCGCGCCCATGCGCGCCGCATACGATCCGGAGTGCTACTTGTGTCCCGGAAACGCACGCGCGAACGGCAAGCGCAATCCGCCGTACGAGCAAACCTTCGCGTTCGAAAATGATTTCGCGGCGCTGTTGCCGGACGTGCCCGACGCGCACGCGGGCGGTCCGCTGCTGCGCGCGCAGAGCGAGCGCGGAACGTGCCGCGTTCTCTGCTTTTCGCCTCGTCACGATCTGGACGTCGCCAAGATGAGCGTGCCGCAGATTCGCGGCGTCGTCGATGCATGGGCTTCGCAGTACAGCCAGATGCGCGATCTCCCGTACGTCAACGCGGTAACCATTTTTGAAAACCGCGGCGCGATGATGGGCGCGAGCAACCCCCATCCGCACGGCCAGATCTGGGCGAACGCCTCCATACCGAACGATATGGCGACGGAAACGCGTATGCTGCGCAAGTATCGCAGCGAAAACGCCGAGTGTTTGCTTTGCGCCTACGCTGCGCGCGAGATGGAAGCGCAAGAGCGCGTGGTTTTCTCCAACGAACACGCCTGCGTCGTCGTGCCCTTTTGGGCGGTGTGGCCGTTCGAGGCGCTGGTGATGCCCCGCACGCATATGGGCAGCATCGACGAACTGGCCGGCGAGCAGCGCGATGCGCTGGCTGAGGCGGTACAAGCGCTCACGTCGCGCTACGATCGGGTTTTCGATACCGCGTTTCCGTACTCGATGGGCTTTCACCAACAGCCCGCGGATGGCGCGCGGCACGACGAGTGGCACCTGCACGCGCATTATTTGCCGCCGTTGCTGCGCTCGGCCTCGATTCGAAAGTATATGGTCGGCTACGAACTGCTCGCGCAGCCGCAGCGCGACATCGCGCCCGAAGAAGCGGCGCAGCGGCTCGCGCGCGCATGAAGTGTCCGCATCCGGTCCTTTCGGGCGAAATGCATTACGCGCGCATTCCGCCCGAATACTGGCGTGTGCGCTTACGCATGGCGCGCGCGATGGGTATCGACGCGATCTCGACGTACGTGTTCTGGAACCGCCACGAACGCGAGCCCGGCCGTTACGATTTCGATGAGTGGAATGACGTAGCGGCGTACGTGCGCCTTGCCGCGGAAGAGGATCTGCACGTAATCTTGCGGCCCGGCCCTTACGTCTGCGCGGAATGGGAATTCGGCGGGCTTCCCGCATGGTTGATGCGCGAAGGCGAGATCCCGGTGCGCTCGACGGACGCGCGCTATATGGATCCGCTGCGCGAGTGGCTGAACCGGCTCGGCAAAGAGCTCGCACCGTTGCAGGCTGTGTATGGCGGCCCGATTATCGCGGTGCAGATCGAAAACGAATACGGCGCGTTCGGCAACGACGAAGCGTACATGGCTGCCGTGCGCGACGCGCTCGTCCAAGCCGGATTCGGCCCCTCACCTTTTTTCACGATCGATCAACCGGGCGATCTGGCTGCCGGCGCGCTTACGGGTATTCCGATCGCCACGACGTTCGCACCGGGCGATCCGGAGAGTCAGCTCGCCCGCATACGGCAGCTGCGTCCGGACGAGCCGCTGCTCTGCGGTGAGTACTGGGCAGGCTGGTTCGACCATTGGGGCGAGCCGCACGCACAGCTCGAAGACACGCTGCAAGTGGCGGATTTGGAATGGATGCTGCGCGCCGGCGCGTCGGTGAATATCTACATGCTGCACGGCGGCACGAACTTCGGCTTTTGGAACGGCGCGAATTTCAACGACGAAGGGCAGTATCAGCCAACCACCACGAGTTACGACTACTGCGCAGCGATCGACGAGGCGGGGCGTCCCACTGCAAAGTATTTCGCTTTTCGCGATGTCGTCGCGCGCGTGCGCGGGCGCAAGGCGCGTCCCGTCCCGGAAATACCAGCTGCGATCGAGATTCCTGAATTCGTTCTACGCGAATGCGCGGCGCCGTGGGATTTGGTGCAAACGATCTTCGAATCGGTGCAACCCCTTTCGATGGAAACGCTCGGCGCGGCGTTCGGCTTCGTGCTCTACCGCACGGTGCTTTCCGAGGGCGCGTCGGGAACGCTGCAGATCGACGGGTTGCGCGACTACGCCGTCGTCATGCTGGACGGCACGCCCGTCGCGCATCTCGATCGCCGCCTGAACGAAAACCGCGTGCGGCTTGATGCGGGTCCCGGTGCGCAGTTGCAAATTCTCGTCGAGAATTGCGGCCGCGCGAACTACGGGCGCGCGTTCCCCGGTGAGCGCAAGGGTATTACGGGCCGCGTTACGTTGAACGGCGCGCTGCTGGAGAATTGGCAGATGGCGCCGCTGCCCATGGACGATCTCACTGCGCTGCAATTCGAGGGAAAGCAGGCAACCGCACCTGCGTTCTACCGGGGGCGTTTTGCGCTCGATGAGCCGGGCGATACGTTCCTGGACGTTCGCGCGCTGCGCAAAGGCGCGCTGTGGGTGAACGGACACAACGCAGGTCGTTTCTGGGAAATCGGTCCGCAACGCACGTTGTACGTCCCTGCGCCGTGGCTGCATGCGGGTGAAAACGAGATCGTCGCGTTCGATCTGCACGCGCACGCCGAGCCGCGGCCGCTGCGCGGGTTGCGTGAGCCGATCTTCGAGAGGTAAACCCCAAAGCCGTGACGCAGTTCGGCGCCATGGCAGTACAGAAGGGCCGAACCTCCACGGCCAATAGATCCGCCACATTGGAGGTCGGCGCACCGGCGCCGGATTTCGAACTCGAAAGCCACCGCGGCGAACGCTGGCGTCTTGCCGATCAAAAAGGCAAGCAAAACGTCGTCGTCGTGTTTTACCCCTTCGCATTTACGCCCGTTTGAACGAGCCAAATGCCCGGCCTCGAGAAGAATCTCGGGCGCTTTAAGGGGCTCGATGCCCAAGTTGTGGGCATCTCAATCGATTCCACACACACGAACCGCGCGTGGGCCGAGTCCCTCGGCGGAATCAGTTACCCGCTGCTGTGCGACTTCTGGCCGCATGGAAATGTCGCGCGTCAATTCGGCGTGTTCGACGAAAAGGCGGGCCGCTCGGAACGAGCCGTTTTCGTCATCGACAAGCAAGGCGTTGTGCGCTATATCGACGTGCACGACATCGGCGAGGAGCCTGACGAAACGCAGATCCTCGAGGAACTCGAAAAACTGAAGTGACCGCTGCGGTTTGCATCGGCGGTGCATCCGTCGATCGCAAATACGTTCCGGCGGATCGCCCCAGGCTTCGAACATCGAATCCGGCAAGCGCGCGACGCAGCTTCGGCGGCGTCGCGCGCAACGTCGCCGAAAATCTCTCGCGCTTGCAAGTTCCGGTCTCTCTGCTCTGCGTTCTCGGTAACGACGAGAACGGCGACGCGCTGCTGCGGCACGCGGAAGCGAGCGGGATCGAAACCGGCCTCGTTGCGCGGACCGCGGAATCTCCCACGTCCGAGTATGCCGCCGTGCTGGACGAGCGCGGCGACCTCTACATCGGCGTTTCCGATATGAGCGCCGCGGCGTCGATCACTCCGGCATTGTTGGAAGATCGTTGGCCCGCGCTCGAGCGCGCCGGTTGGCTATTCGCGGATTGCAATCTCTCCGGGGAGGCGCTGCAGTACTGCATCGCGCACTGCGGCAAAACGGGGCCGCGCCTAGCCATCGATGTCGTCAGTGAAGCGAAGGTCCGCAGATTGCCCGCGGATCTGCGCGGGATCTCGCTGCTGATTATGAACCATGGCGAAGCGCAATCGTATCTGGGCGGCGATGCGCCGATCGCCGCTTGCGCGGACGCGTTGCGCAAGCGCGGCGCGGCGACCGCCGTGGTAACCCGCGGGGCTCGCGGGATCGTGCTGGCGGACGCGCAGGGCATCGTGGAATTACCGGCGCAGCCGGCCGATTGCGTCGATGCGACGGGAGCAGGCGATGCGCTTGCAGCCGGGATGCTGTACGCATCGATCCGAGGGCGCGACGCGCGTGAGGCGGCGCGAACCGGCATGCTTTGCGCTGCACTTACCGTTGCATCTCCCTCGAGCGTTCGTCCCGATCTCTCACCCGCTTTATTGGAGTCAGCATGGACCGGTTCTTGACGATCGGCGACGAGGTCGCGAGCGCGCTTGCAGCGCGCAAACCCGTGGTCGCGCTTGAAACGACGATTCTCTCGCACGGGATGCCGTATCCGCGCAATCTGGAAACCGCAAACGACGTGGAGCGCATCGTGCGTGAAGCGGGAGCGGTTCCGGCGACGATCGCGATTCTGGGCGGCCGGATTCGCGTCGGGCTTACCGCCGCGGAGTTGGAGCGTGTCGGTACCGCAAAAGACGTGCTGAAACTCAGCCGCGCCGACCTGCCGTACGCACTCGCAGCCGGCAAAGACGGCGCAACGACGGTAGCGGCAACCATGATCTGCGCGCACCTCGCCGGAATTCGGGTGTTCGCTACCGGCGGCATCGGCGGCGTGCACCGCGGTTTCGAACGTACCATGGACGTTTCTGCAGATCTCGAGGAACTTGCGCGAACGCCGGTCGTCGTGGTGTGCGCCGGCGCGAAGGCGCTCCTCGATCTGCCGCGGACGTTGGAATTGCTCGAGACGCTCGGCGTTCCGGCGATCGCGTACGGCAGCGATGAGTTTCCGGCGTTCTGGAGCCGGCAAAGCGGCCTGCGCGCGCCTCTGCGGCTGGATTCGCCGGCTGAAATCGCGCGTTTTGCCAACGTAAAGCGCGATCTCGGTCTGACCGGCGCAACGCTGATCGTCAACCCGATTCCGGAACCCGACGAGATTCCGTCCACGGAGATGGCGCGGCACATCGAGATCGCGGTTAGCGAGGCGCAGAAAGCGGGCGTAAGCGGGAAAGCGGTGACGCCTTGGCTGCTGGATCGCATTCTGCAATCGACCGGCGGAAAAAGCTTGGAAGCGAACGTCGCGCTCGTGAAAAACAACGCACGCCTGGCAGCCCTTATTGCAGCCGAACGAGGTTTATAGCCGTTACCCTGCGGGCAACGTTAGTGCCTCCGGAGGTGACATGAATAACGATCAGGGCGTCGTCGAGGCGCTGCGCGAGATCGCGCAAGAACTGCGGTTGATTCGCGAAGCGCTCGAAGCGCAAGACTACGAAGGCGACGAGGACGAAGAAGAAGAGGGCGATGAGGAATACGAGGAAGAGGAAGAGTGATTAGCCCGTAAGGGCGCGCTCGATCGTGCTCCAGATCATCGCTCTGGGAACGAAAAATGGCGCTTCATCGATGCTGAGGGCCAGCGTTTGCGCCGCCTCGTCGTAGTTGAAGCTCCCTTTCATTCCTTGACTTTCGATCGTGCCGCTGTCTCCCGCGGGCAGCGGCACGTACGCCGCGATCGCCGAGCGCAAATTGTCGAGTTGCGCGCGCGTGACGTTGGTAAACGTCTTTCTATCCTCTGACATCAACGCCGCATTCTCACGCAAGCATCGCGGCACCTCGCACGCCGCTCGAATCACCGTGCGCGGCGCGAATGATACGCGTGCGCACACTATCCGAAAACACGTACGCCGGCAAAATCGCAGGCAACCGTTCGTAGAGCCGTCCGATATTCGAGACGCCGCCGCCGAGCACGATCGCGTCCGGATCCAGGATGTTGATCACCGTCGCAAGAGCGCGCGCGACGCGGTCTTCATACGTTTCCATGCAGGCGAGCGCGACTGCATCGCCTTGTACAGCGCGCGACGCAATCTCTGCAGGCTCGGCTGCCGATCCGCTTGCTGCGCGATATTCGCGCGCAAGCGCAGGCCCGGACAAAAACGTTTCGATGCATCCGTGTTTTCCGCAGTAACAAGCCGGCCCCGGTGTTTCGCGCTCGCGAGGCCAGGGCAGCGGATTGTGTCCCCACTCACCGGCAATCCGGTTCGGGCCTTCCAAAATCCGGCCGCCGATCGCAATTCCGCCGCCGACGCCCGTTCCAAGAATCACCGCGAACACGGTATGCGCTCCGGCTCCGGCCCCGTCGACGGATTCGGACAGCGCAAAACAATTCGCGTCGTTGGTCATCCGCACGCTGCGCTGCAAACGCTCTTCAACGTCTCGCTGCAACGCTTTGCCGATCAGTGCGGTGCTGTTGGCATTTTTCATCAAGCCCGTTTCAACGGACGCCATGCCGGGCGTGCCGATTCCGATACCGTCTGCGGGGCCTAGTTGGGATTCCGCTTCGCGGACCAGTCCGGCAATTGCCGAAACGATTGCGTCATAATCGCCCGCGGGCGTAGCGATGCGACGGCGTAATACCGTGTGATTGCGCTCGTCCAACACGGCAATCTCGATCTTCGTGCCGCCGAGATCGATGCCGATTTTCCGGTTGCTCATAATGCGGCGGGCGTCTCCTTAGCGCGCCATGATTCTTTTCTCCCAGGGCTATCGCCCCTACGGTGCTCTGTTTCGGCCCTTCCTGCCGCGGGCGCCGGACCGTACATTATAACCGTGCTCACTTTTGGAGTCGTCGTCCCGGCTCGCAAGCTGAGGGCGTGGGAATCGGCCTGTATCCGGCGGCTCGAATGGTCCGGTACGGCGCGGTTGGCCTATTGCGTCCGCACGAATACGCCGCGCGCCAAAATGGCTGCGGAAGACCGTTTCGCGCGCATAACGAAGGCCGCATCCTTGCGCGAAGGCATTCCCATCAAAGCTCCGGACGCACCGTGCGACGTCGATTTCGTTCTGACATTTGCCGGCGCGGACGCGGCCAAGCCGTTTGCCGCGCGAGCCCCGCTCGGCATTTGGGAGTTCGTCTTCGGCGAACCCGGCACGTTCCAATCGCAAGTTCCCGGCTTTTGGGAGATCTATCGCGGCTATCCGCTTACAGGCGCGTCGCTTGTTCGCATTTCGCAAGACGAACGCACGGTATTGCGCTCGGCACATCTGCCGGTCATCGCCGATTCCCTTGCGCAGAACGTCGATACGCTGCTCGATGAAATCGCCCGCTGGCCGGGCGGCGTTTGCGAGCATCTTGCCGCCGGATGTGCGCAGAGGCTCGTCAATCCGTCGCCTGCGACGCAGATGGCGTTCGGCTATCCGAGTCTCGCTCAGATGAGCGCGGGCAGGGCGATTGCAGCGAAAAACGCGCTCGCGCGCTTCGCCCGCATCAACCTCTTGCGCATCGAATGGGGCGTCTTCCGGCTGGAAGCATCGCCTTGGGAATGCATAGGAAAAGATATGCGCGCAAAGATCGCGCCGCTGCCCGGCGCGCCGCGTAAGGCTTTTCTGGCCGATCCCTGTATCGTCGAGCAGAATGGCCGCACGTTTATTTTCTGCGAGGAGTTCCGTTACGACCTCAATCGAGGCGTGATCGTCGCGTTGGAACGGTATGCCGGCGGAAAGATGCAGGTCCAAGATGCGATCGACGAACCGCATCATCTTTCGTATCCGCAAGTATTCGAACACGGCGGCGAAATCTATTGCGTTGCCGAAACCGCGTCCATCAATCGCGCCGGCTTGTATCGCGCAGTAGAATTTCCGTATTGCTGGGAGTTCGTGAAACCACTGCTGGACGGGGTACGCGCAGTCGACAGCACCTTCTTGCGTCATGGCGGAAAATGGTGGCTTTTCTGCACCAACGGAAGGGGTCCGCGCAAGGGCGACCATTCGCATCTAAATATTTTTTACGCAGACGATCTGCTTGGCGAGTGGAAACGGCACGCGCAGAATCCGGTGAAGATTGACGTGCGATCGGCGCGTCCCGCAGGGCAGATTTTCGAGCACGGCGGCGCGCTGTACCGCCCGGCTCAAGATTGTTCGCGCACGTACGGCGGTGCAATCACGTTAAACAGAATCGAACGGCTGAGTGAAACGGAATTCTGTGAGACCTACGCGGGAACGGTTCGTCCGCCGGCAGGCCGGTACGGGAAGGGCATTCACACCATTAGCGCGGCGGGCGATATGTGCATCGTGGACGCGAAGCGCTATGCGTTCAATCCCAAGGGCGTTTTAGAAATCGCGAAGGCGGTCGTGAAGTTCGCTGCGGCTCGCGCCGGCGTGCATTTACCGCGAGGCGTACACATCGCCGGGACGTTCCCCGTGCGGCCCGTGATTGCCGCGCGTAATCACCGTGCGGTATCCGCGCTCGCGAAGCATGCGCGAAATGACGACGTTGGCGGTCTGACCGTCGATTAGTGAGTGCGCCTTCACCCAAAGACGGGGCGTGCTTTGCAACAGCCGGTCCATGCCTCTAAGGACCTGCATTTCCGCACCCATAACAGTGATTTTGATGAAATCGGGGTTTTCGATGCCGGCTCGTGCCAGCACGTCGTCCAGCCGGTCGACCTCGATGTCGATGCTCCCGGCGTAGCTCTCCGGCGCCATCGCACGATCGTGTTTCGCCCCGGAATCAAGCACGATATGGCTGCCGGTAAATTCCGGATGAATGTAGAGCGTTTGCTTTCCCGGCTCGCTCCAGGCGCCTGTGGGAAGAACGGTGAGGTTCTTCGTACCGGTCGCGCGTGCGCGCGCTTCAAGTTGTGCGACGCTGTCCGGGAACGGTTCCACGGCGATCACGCGTCCGCGCGGCCCGACCAGCCGCACCATGTCCCAAATTTCGCCGGTGGGCACGACCCCGACCAGCACGGCAGTGTCGCCCTTTCGTATGCAGAGTTCGTTCGGCGCCATGCGCGTCGCTTCGATGGTGCGTTGGCGCGCGTGCTGCATGAGCCGCCCGCCCGGCAAAACGGGCGCAGCTTGAATGAGTTTGAGCCAGACGGTGCGGCGGAGTGCGAATACCATACGGCAATCATGCCCTCGATCGGCCGTGCCCGCTAGTGCTGACGTGCGTCCCGCGTTGAGAAAGTAGGCCCTAACCCTCGTGCGGCAACGGTGTTACGGTAGCTGAACGATGCGACACAAGAGCGTGCCGGCCCAGAAACGCCGGCGGGTTTTGGCAATTTGCGGCGGCGGCAACGCGGGACATGCTCTGGCAGTCATCGCATCGCAGCGGTTCGACGGCGACGTCACGTGGCTCGTAGGCAGCGAGCAAAAAGCGGATATCTTGCGGGCCGGCGTTTTCTCGCGCGAAGGCCTCACCTCGACCGGCAAAATCGAGGGCGCGGCGAACCGCGTCAAGCGCATTTCGGCCGATGCGGCCGACGTCATACCGGGCGCGGAGATCGTGCTCATCGCAGTTCCCGCCTATCTGCACGCCCCGATACTACGGCAGATCGCGCCGCATCTTTCCCCCGAAACGCTCGTCGGAAGTCTACCGGCGCGCAGCGGGTTCGAGTTTGAAGCGACGGCGATTCTAGGACCGCGCGCGATCTTCGGTTTGCAGACCCTTCCATGGTCGACGCGCGTGCAAATCCCCGGCACGCGATGCAATTTCGGCTCGATTAAGTCGCGCGTCCTGATGGCCGCGCTGCCCGCGTCCCGCACGCACGAGGTCGCGGCGCGTCTAACGGAGTTGTTCGGCACGCAAATGGTGCCGACGCAAAATTTCTTGAACATCACGCTCGGAAACCCCGGACAAGTTATTCACCCCGGCTTGATGTACGGGCTGTTCAAATCGTGGGACGGCCGCCCGTTCGGACCCGACGCGGTACCGCACTTCTACGCACACACCACCGAAGCGAGCGGTGAATTCGTGGGACGGCTCTCGCGGGAGATCGGCACGGCAGCCGCCGTGATCCAGGCCCGCGCCGGCGATCGTTTAGACCTTTCGGGTGTGAACTACATTCACGAATGGCTGCGCATGTCGTACGCGACGCAAACGGCGGATCTTAGCACGATCGCGGCGTCCTTCCGCACGGGCCCTCTGCAAATGCGCAAGGCTCCCGTCCTCGAAATTACTCCGGGAGCATTCGTGCCGAATTTCGCCTACCGGTATTTGACTGAAGACGTGCCGTTCGGTTTGGCCATCGCCAAGGCGATCGCGCAAATCGCCGGAGCACCCACCCCTGCAATCGACGAGTTGCTGCTGTGGGCGCAGGATAAACTGGCCAAGCAATATTTGCTGGACGGAGATATCCGCGGAGCTGACGCGCGCGAACTACCGACGCCGCAAAACTACGGCGTGCGGTCCGTCGACGCACTCGTCAATTGGTACGTGCGCGAGAACGCGGCCGCACCCGTCGCCGGCGCATGAGCCGTATCGATACTACAACACCCGTTTTAGTCGTCTACCGGGGAGGCATCGGCGCGCTCTCGGTAGCGCGCACGCTCGGACGACTGGGCGTGCGGGTGTACTTGGTGTATGATGGCGAGACGCCTCTGCGCCATTCGCGCTACTGGAAAAAAACGTACGCGTGGAATTTTGACGCGAGCGATGAGGAGTCGCTTGCGTTTCTGCTCCGCGTAGGCGAGGAGATCGGCGGACGTCCGCTGCTGCTCACGCTGGTGGATTCGATCGCCGTCTTCATCGAACGCCATGCCGCGCGTTTGAAAGAACGTTTCGTATTTCCGCTGGCAGACGAACCGGTCGTCGAGCGCCTTGCAAACAAGTGGGATATGTTCGCGCTTGCAAAGCAGCACGCCATTCCCACGCCTGAAACGGCGTTTCCGCAAACACGTGAGGACGTGCTTGCGTTTGCACGCACGGCGCAGTTCCCCGTTATCATGAAAGGCGCCGATCCGATGCTGCCGCGCGCGGCGGCAAAAGAGATTCTCGAGGACGCGCAAGCCCTGCTTTCGGCGTACGACAAAGCCTCGCAGGACGGGCCCGCTAATTGCATTCTACAAGAATACATACCGGGAACGGCCGAAAGCGTTTGGATGTGCAACGCGTATTTCGGCGATCGATCCGAGTGCAAAGCGATCTTCCCGGGCAAAAAACTACGGCAAGTCTCCTCGACGGGCATCGCGTCGCTCGCCGTCTGCGCTCCGAATGCGAAAGTCGCCGAGCAGACGCGCCGGTTCATGCAAGCGGTCGGGTATCGCGGCTGCGTCGGGATCGGCTGGCGGTACGACGCGCGCGACGGCCAATACAAAGTTCTCGACGTAAACGCGCGTGTGAGCGGGGTATTCCGCTTATTCCGTCCCACGAACGGCATGGACGTGGTACGAATCTGCTATCTGGATTTAACGGGTCAACCCGTGCCGCAAACACGGCTCGCTGCCGGGCGGAAATGGATGCTGGAGCAAGATTTTGAGTCGGCGCTTGCGGAAGTGCGCGCCGGCCGCTTGAGCATTTGGGGATGGATCCGCTCGCTCATCGGCGTGCGCGAAGCGCATTGGTTTGCGTTCGACGATCCGGCCCCGTTCATCGCTTGGCTACGCCCGCGAGTACGGGCGATCCGCGAAAGGCGTCGCGCCGCGCCTGCACCGGCATGACACAGCTCCGTCAAATGGTCTGTATCGCAAACGCGCGGTGCTCCGATTGGTAGTGCGCTAGTTCTAGGCTCGTGTATGCCTGGGATGCCGCGGCGCAAAGGTGTTCCAGCGTTTCAATCTCGTCGGGATCCAGCTTCGTGCCGTCCCGGTGCATACCGTACAGTGCGAACGCGGTTAAACGGTCGCCTTGAAAGATTGGAATTGCCACGGTCGGAACGCCGCCATCCGCGCGGAAGGGCTCGGCGATGTGTGAGCGCAGTTCGCCGACGGCTATCTTCGTGCGTTCCGCGAGCATAAAGCGCACCAGGTCGTGATCCACGTCAAACTCCGGCGGCGTTAGAGAACCCCAGCCTTGCACCCGCGTTGCGGCGTACGTGCCGGCGCTGCACGCGCGGTAGAGTGCCGCAGCGGTTAAATCCAGCTTATCGTGCGCATCTTGCACGACAGCTTTGTCGACTGCGGTTTCCGTCTTCGCGAACAGCAGCGAGTGAGCCGCGCGCTCGAGATATCGTTCGGCCTCGTGTTTACGGCGGAAGAGCAGAAAGTCGACCACACTTTCGGTCCACGCGTACGCGCGGTGCAGAACGAGCGCGAGCACGATCGTAACGCCGGCGTCGATCGCCATTGCGAGCCGCACCTGAGTAAGATAAGCGCTCGTCGCCCAATCGACCAGACCGATTGCGAGAACGATTATGGTCGTGAGCGCGGCATAGACGACGGTCCGGCTAATGACGAAGCGAACATCGATGACGTGGCGCCGCAAAATTGCGTACATCAAGCAAAGCGGCATGACGATTGTCAAATCGGCCGCGATGACGCTGATCCATCCGGTAGCGGCCCCCAGCGAAAGCACGTTCCGCAGATCGTTTGTGACGATACCGAAGACGATCGCGAAGGCGGCCCATCCGAATCTTGCGCGTTCGTCCGTGCGCATCGTCGCAAGCCGTGTCACGATGACCATGATCGTAAGGCCCGTGAGCGCCTCGTCGACCGTGTCCGTAAATCCCGGCGCGACGACGGCGCCCGTGAGCAGCGTGCTTTCTATCGTGATGTACGCATCGCCGAGCATGATCGCGATTGCGATGTAAAACGCGACCCGGCGCCAGCCGGGCGGGACGTGCGTCTGCGGAACGAGCAGCGAAAACAGCAGCAACACCGAGACGGCAAGTGAAACGCCGACCGCGACGGTACCATTCACGACGGCATATTGCCATGGCGGCAAAATCGTCCACACCTGAGACGCGGCGAACGACGGCGCGTTCCAAATGCAATAGACGTAAAAAAGCCAGGTGAGCAGGCTCGGACGCGCCAGAACGAGTGCTATGCCGGTGAAGAAGAAGACGAGAACGACGACGATCCGGACTACCGCAAGCGCATCGGTGCCGTAGAATTGAGGAATGGGCGGTCCGGTCGTCGCGGTGAACGCGATCGTACGGAGTTCGCCGTTACGCCGAACACACGTGGAAATAGGTGTTCCCGTGCGATAGCCCTGAATGTAACCGAAGCTAGGCAAGATGAGAAGCGCGAAGTCCCGCGCGCTCAGGCAACCGAGCACATCGCCGGTACGTAGTCCGCCCCTGTATGCGGGCGAATCCTTATCGACGCGCACCAGAGGCGGTTGAATGACCGCCCCTGTAATGATGAGATGCACACCCGTGACAACGCTTGGCGGGTTCATGAACATTGGCGGCGCCACGATGAGCAGCCAGAACGCCGCTATGCCGATGGTGATGAAGGCGCGTAATGCCGCCATGGTCCCTCCGGACGCCTGTGGGGCGCGCTGGCGCATCTTCGCCGATGGTTTACGGCCTTCTTGCGCGGGTTACTCCGGAACGTCCCAAAGAACTACTTCAGCGCCACCCTGAAGGCGGATGCGCGGAATATCGGCAATGCGGATCGCATCGCCCGCGCGCAAGGTCTGCGCAGCGATAGCGGCATCGCCCGTGTCCAGCGCCTCCGCGCCGATCTCGCCCGAGGCAATGAACAGAAATCCCAACCGTCGCGGTTCGAATGTGTGGCGCAATTCTGCGCCGCCGTCGATCTTGCTCACGTAAAAAACTGCATCGGCGGTCAGCGGTACCGGCGCCTGCACGCTGTGGTGGCCGCTGGCGATCGCAAGCCATTTGTTCGCGCGCTCCACGGTTTCAAACTCGACCTGCCCGTACGATGGCGCCGCACCGCGTGCGCCGGGCAGCACCCACATCTGCAGAAAATGCAGCGGCTCTGTTTTCGAATGATTGTATTCCGAATGCGCGACGCCGGTGCCGGCGCTCATGAACTGCGCGCCGCCCGGCCCGACGACGCCGTGGCTGCCGGTGGAATCGCGATGTTCGAGATGCCCTTCCAAGACGTAGGTGACGATCTCCATGTCGCGGTGCGGATGCGTCGGAAAACCTTCTCCCGGAAGCACGACGTCATCGTTGAGCACGCGCAGCGCGCCCCAGTTCATGTTCCGCGGATCGTGGTACTGCGCGAAGCTAAAGGAATGACACGTCTTCAGCCATCCGTGATCGTAACACGCGCGTTCCTGAGCCCGCTGCACCGCAAAGGTCCGTTCCATGCGGTGTGGTTACCCACTATGGGCGCGGGGCCATCTCCCATTGACGCTCGATCAGCGCCTGCGCCGCCCGCACGCCGCCGCCGGTGGCTTTGGCGCCATACATCGCGCGATCTGCGCGCTCTAAAAGTACGTCCGCGTCGCGGCCGTCCTGCGGATAGAGGCTCACGCCGATGCTGCAGCCCACCACGAAGTGATCGTCCTGAAACTCGTACGGTTTGCGCAGGTTACGAGCGAGGCGCTCGGCAACTGCACTCGCGCCGGCCGCGCCGGTCGGCGGTGCGACGATACACACGAATTCATCGCCGCCCAACCGGCAAACGACGTCGGGACCGCGTAATTCGGCCTTCAAACGGTTTGCGACGCCTTTAAGAATTGCGTCGCCAGCCGCGTGACCGTGAACATCGTTGATTTTCTTGAAACCGTCGAGATCGATGAAAATCACCGCGAAGCCGTCTGCGCCGGCGGTCCGCAACGCGCTTTGAAGCGTCTGGCGCGCACGGCGGGCGTTGCCCACGCCGGTAAGCGGATCTTGGAGCGCGGACGACCGGTAGAGGCGCGCGCGGCGCGCCATTGCGGTAAAGAGCGACGCCAAAATAAGCACCATGACAACGATCCATAACGCGCCGATGATCCCGCTTTGAATCAGACGGCGCGAGCGCACACGCTGTTGCAAGAGTGCGTCGCTCGACTCGACTTGCGCGTGGGCGTCGGCCGCTCGCATGCGGTCGAAGAGGGTCTTGCCTTTCCAAAGAGCCGCGAGGGCTTCGCCGCGCCTGCCCTCGCTCATCAATTTGAGCTCGCCGGAAAAATAGCGCTGGACGTCGGTTGCGGGCGGCAGCGTCGCATCGCGCGGCTCGTTCGCCGCAATGATCGCTCCATCGCGCTGCAACGGAGCGGCAGCGGAATAGTATGGATCCAGAAACTCTTTGTTTCCAGTCGCGACGTACGCACGCACGCCGGTTTCTTCGTTTACGAGCTGCAACAGCCGGTCGCGCTCCGCGAAGGCCGTGTCGCGCATTGCCGCTTGCCGGCCCATGCTCTGCCCGACGGCCCAAAATTGCCGGGCAGCAACCAACGCCAGCACAAAAAGAAGCAGAGCCGCGCTATAAGCGACCCATGCCGCACGCACGTCCGCGCGTCTAGAATCCATCGTAATAGGAGTATCGTCCCAAATTCGGGCGCCGCTAGCGGTTCTGCAAAGGTTTTGTTCAGCTCTGGAAAAAAGTTCGCGGTAAAACGGAGGATAGCCAACGTGTATTCAACGGCGCTCTACGTCCATTTGCTCGCTGTGGCGGGCGCATTTTTCTGCATGGGCATGATGCTCGTCTCCATGTTGCAGGTGCATGCCGCAACGCGGGTTTCCGACGCGTTGCGTTTTGCGGCCACCACTGAGAAAACCGCGAAAATCATGCCGCTTGCAACGGTACTGTTGCTGCTCACCGGCGGATATATGGCGCACGACCGCTGGAGTTGGTCGGCCGCATGGGTCGATCTGTCGCTGGCGGGGTTGCTGATCGTGACGTTCTTCGGTGCGGGCGTGCTCGGTTCGCGGGAACGCGGCTTGCACAAAGCGCTGAGCGCAGCGCAGTCCGAAAATCTTGACGGCGCACTGGAAGCGCAGGTCCGCTCGCCATTTCTCGTCGCCGGGAGCGGTCTGAACGCCGGCCTCGTGTGCGCCGTGATGTACGTGATGGTTGCCAAGCCCGATTGGGCCGGCGGCATCGTAGCGTTGGTATTGGGAGCGATTGCCGGATACGCGGTCTTTTCGTCGACCGCGCGGCGTGCTATCGCGAGTGCGCCGGCGCTCGCGGCTCCGTCTCGCCCGTAATAGCGGCGCTTTCGCGCTAGAGAATGAGGTGGATATCGCCGAATTCGTGCTGGTAATAGCGACGCTGTGCTGCTGCGTCATAGGCCGACGCTAGGAGATCGCGGTCCAAGAACGCTTGCAAGATCCATTGATGCGTTGCAGCGGCATCGTGAAACCCGGTGATCAGCGCGTCCGCAGTGCGCACACGATAATCCGCGCTCATGACGAGATCCGTCCACCCCGATGATGCAACGATCGTACCGTCATGAACGGCGCTCTCGAGCGCGCGCAAAGCAGTCGAGCCGACAGCGATAATACGCCGGCCTTCACGCCTTGCGCGGTTGACGACGTCGGCCGTTTCGGGCGGCACGGTGAAGCGCTCGGTACCGGGAAGCTCGGGCGTTTCGAAACTTGCCACGCCGCAATGCAGCGTTATTGCCGCGATCTGAAGGCCTCGCTCGTGTAGCGCGTTTAGTACCCGCTCCGTAAACGGCCGCGCGGCCGAAGGCATCTCCGCCGAACCCGGCTCTCTCGCAAAGATCGTTTGGTAATCGGTGAGCGGAAAGCGTTTCGTGACGTAGCCGTAGCGAATCGGCTCGCCGTGCCTTTGCAGATACTCCGTCATCGGATCGGGCAATTGAAACCACGCGTACCATAATCGTGGATGCCCGGGTTCGACCGGTGCCAGCATGACGGCTGAGCCGCCCGCCGCAAGTTGCAACTCTTCGCCCGCCGACACGGTAGCGCGCGGCTCGGCCATCCACACGCGGCGATCGATCTTCGTTGCGACGTGCAGCAGAAGCGTCTCGCCCGTAGGGCGCTGCGCGTGCAATGCCGCGGGTAACGTTGCGGAATCGTTGACCACGAGCACATCGCCTGGCCGCAAGAGCGATGGCAGATCGCGGAACGATGCATGGCTATGTGTGCGCGTCGCGCGGTCCGTTGCGAGCAGGCGAACTTCGTCGCGCGCGACGCCGCGGTACTCCGGCGGTTCGGCGGCTTCGATCAAACGCGGCTGCGGCTGCAGCAACGCGCTCATGCGTTCACCAATCCGGCAAGGCGCACGCGCTCGAACGGCGCCTTCATCCGGGCGACCGCGACGAGCAGCGCGCGGGCAGAGTCCGCCGGATCGCGCAAGTCCGAGGGATCGGCATCCGGAATTGCGTCGCGATGCATCTGCGTGTTCATATCACCCGGATCCGCGACGAGCACGCGCACCGGTGTGTCTTGCAATTCGGCTGCGAGCACGCGTGACACGTGCTCGAGCGCTGCTTTGCTAGCGCCGTAACCGCCCCATCCCGCATACGGCTCGACGCCCGCATCGGAGGTGATATTGACGATCGTCGCCGGATCGTGGCCGCGGCGCATCAGTTGCAGTGCGTGCTGCATCAAGTGTATGGGCGCGAAGACGTTTACGCTGAAAATCTCGTCGAACGTCGATTCACTAAGCTCGTCGATGCGCGGAAGCGGCACGGCGCCCAGCGTCGAGGCGTTGTTGACTAGGAGGTCCAGGCGCCCGCGCTCGCGGGCCGCGGCGATCAGGGCGTGCGCGTGTTCCTTGTCCGCAACATCGCCCGCGATACCGAGAACGGCTCCCCCGGTTTGCAACTCGGCCACCGCCGCGTTTAACGCGGCCGCATCCCGGCCGTCGATAATCGTATAAACGCCGCGCGAAATCAATTCGCGGGCGATCTCTTTGCCCAGGCCGCGCGAGCCGCCGGTGACGACGGCGACGTGCCCCGCTTCGAACCATGTATCCATGGCGCAACCTTACAACCTCAACATTAGTTGAGGTCAATACCATGGAAGAATCACTTTCGGTCGGGGAGCTGGCTGCGCGTAGCGGCGTCGCCGTCTCGGCGATTCACTTCTACGAAGCCAAAGGCCTCATCAACAGCGTGCGTAATGCCGGCAATCAGCGGCGCTTCGCGCGATCCGAGTTACGGCGGGTCGCAGTCATCAAGGTCGCGCAGCGCGCCGGCATTTCGCTGGGCGAGATCCGCGACGCGCTCGCCGCGCTTCCGACTGGGCGCACCGTCACGGCGCGCGACTGGTCGCGCCTTTCCAAGCGTTGGAAGCGCGATCTGGACGAACGCATCAACCGCCTGACCGCACTACGCGATCAACTCGGCGACTGCATCGGGTGCGGTTGCTTGTCGCTTAAGACATGCCCGCTGCGCAATCCAATGGACGTGGCGGGCGAGGACGGCCCCGGAGCGCGCTACATCGAACCCTAAGCTGGGCATGAACGAAACATGCAAAGACACATTACTTTGTCTGCCCTTGGGTTCGCTGGGCTGCTTGTGGCCGCGCCGGCACTCGCGCAGAACACCGTGCACGCACAGCAATCCGCGCATCCGCACGCGCGCGCGGCGCAGCACCGGCTGATCGAGATCCGTATGGACGACGATTTCAAGCCGCACGCCCGCACGGAGCTCGGCAAGCTTTCGGGCTTCGATCCCGTTGTTACGCAGGTCCATAAGGGCGATCGCATCCGCTTCGTCAACGTGGACGACGTTCAACACACCGCTACGGGCTACGCATTCGGCGCCGGAAAGATTCCTGCGAACTATAAGTTCCAGGGCGATCCGAGCACGCCGCACGGGAACACGATTTCTGCGAGCGAGTGGAGTACCGGAAACGTACCCGCACACAACCGTTCCAAGATCTTTCAAACCGGACCCACCGGAACGTTTTTCTTCGCAGACGCCTATCACCCGACGGAAATGCGCGGCGCTATCGTGGTTAAACCCTAGGTAAACAAGAGGCGAAAGCCCCACTTCGCGGCGGGCTGCAACGTTTATCATCGTACGTGGAGGGCACCCGATGATAAATTTTGCAGCCCGTTTTGCTGCCGTGTGTTTGTTATTTGCTTTTTCTACGGCGGCCGCGGTACCGGCGCCGGTCGCACAGGGAGCGCGCCAAGTGCCGCTCTCGCAGCAACGCGCGATCGAAGCCGCTGCGCGAAGGGAGCTGCGGTCTTTCGGAGGACGAACGCCGATTCCAGGCGTCTTTATTGCGCTCTATATGCCGGGCTACGCGCCATATGTAAAAAGTGTCGGATACGCGAATGTGCCGGCAAAGGCGCCGTTCAAGCTGTCCGATAAATTTCGCATCGGCAGCAACACGAAAACGTTCGTCGTCACGATTCTGCTGCAATTGCAGGACGAGCACAAGCTCAGCGTCGACGATCCGATCAGCAAATTCAACATCGGCGTCAAGGTGCCGAACGGAAATCACATCACGATCCGGCAGCTCGCTCAGATGCGCAGCGGACTCTTCGAGGCGTACAATACGCCGCAATTCAACGCACTGAAGATTGGCCCCCAGACCAAAGTTGCACCGCAGACGCTCGTGAGTTGGGCGACAATGCACAAGCCGCTTTTCGCGCCGGGCACGAAGTGGAACTATAGCAACACGAACTACGTCATTCTGGGGCTGATTATCGAAGCAGTTACGCACGATACGTTGGGCAATCAGCTGCGGAAGCGTCTATTACAGCCGATGGGGCTTAGCGACACGACGCTGCCGGCGACGGTCGCGATGCCGGCGCCCTACGCGAATGGCTATGGGTTGACGCCGAAAGGCGCGTGGGAAGATGTGACCACCGAAATTCCGCCGGCATTAACGTGGGCTGCAGGGGCGATGATTTCTACCGTTCCGGACATGAAGCGCTGGGTTAAGTCATACGTAACCGGCACGATGAATTCGAAAGCCAGCCAGCGCGACCGCCTCGACTTTTTGCCGACCGGCTTGGGCAAAGGCTTGGATTTCGGCATGGGCATCGGCCGCAACAACGGATGGTACGGCTATACCGGAGGACTGCCCGGATACAACACCGCGGCGTATTATATGCCGGCGAAAGACATTACGCTGATCGCGTTTGTAAATGCGCAGCGGGAGCAGCCATTCCCGGGAGCCGCCAATTCGATTATCCGCGACATCACGCGCATCATCACGCCTAACAACGTCTACTTCGGCGGCGTTCCCGAAAAGGTGATGCAGTACTAATAACGCGCCTGCGGCTTGCGTTAGTAGTCTCGCCAGAGCATTGCCGCAATGGTGCCCTGATCTTGAAACACCTTCGTAAGATCGGGAATGCCTTTGATGGGTACGTTGTTCACGACGAGTTGGAACGTGAGATGGTGACCGCGCTTGGTGGTGATATAGCCCCCAAGAGCCTGCGCTTTAAGAACCGGCGTGCCGGCCGGGGAGGCATCGACGTACGTTCCGGTTTTCGCGCGCACGTTGCCGGCGGCTCCCGCGAGAGTGCGATCGGACTCGAAATTTTTAACGAACGCCAGCGATCCGTCAATGCCGAGGATCGGTAGCGCATTGAGGAACGCCTGGGAAGCCGGGCTTTTCGCGAGTTCGCTAAGCATCTTGGTTACGGCGATGTTGGTTGCGGTCGTTTCGCCGCCGCCACTGCCGTCGACGAAATGATACTCGCCGCTCGCGATACCCCAGTGCTCGCGTAAATCCTGACGTTCGAATGCCAGCGCGCCGTCCATCGAGGCGGCATGATGTTGAACGCCGAGAAGCACCAAGCTGGTATCGGCGCCGATGTTATAGCTGATTTTGAGGATGAGTTTCGCGTCTTGGCCGTACCGCATGCCGGTGAGTTCTGCAACCTTGGCCGCCGCGCGGTATGCGCCTTGCTGCGGAAGCAAGGCTACCGGATTGCTTTGCACCGCCGGCGAGGCGACCGAAACGCCCGCAATGCGGAGTTGCTCGATAAACACTGTGCGCGCATAAGCCGCGGGTTGCACGATCCGGACGGCTTGCACCAGCGTCGGCGTTCCCGTCAACGGCGGCGTATAGCCATTCGGCAAGACGCCTGCGATCGTCGACGCGCAGCCCGGTTTTCCGATGCACGCGGGCAGCTCCGGATCGAGCTTTACGGAAGCTTGGGCGTTCGATGCGCCGATGCGCAATCGATTGACGACGCGTAGCGCCGCCGAAATCGGACGCGTCGTCATATTCGGGAGCGTGCCGGGCGTTCCGCGCGGGTCAACAGAGATGTCGACGAGATCATCGTTGACGAAAATCGGACGGACGTAGAATTGTCCGCGGAAAAAGAACGGCTTGAACAATCGATCGTCGATCGCGATATTGCCCGCGACGCGTTTGATGCCGGCGGCTCTAACGGCGCGCGCAAGCCGCGCATATCCGGCAAGCGGATCCGGTTTGGTGAGGACGGCATTGCCCAGGCTGTCGGCTTCGTTATGATCCCAATTGCTGACCGCGATGCTTCCGTCCGCATTGGTACGGCCGCCCATCGTGAGATCCCCGGACGCCACCAGGATGAGGTTCCCGTGCAAGACGCCGTTGCGATCGATGGCGCCGGTCCGATACACCGGCGTATCGAACGTGTGGTTTGGCCCGACAGTATTGAGCAATTGACCGACACTAAAGACCTTGCGAACCGAACCGATGTAGAATTTGCGCTGCGGATTCAGATCCAAAAGGACTTTGCCGCCGTCGAGAACGCGCAGACCCCATACGGCGTTTTTGTATTCCGGCTTATTGAAGACGGCGCGGATGCCTGCGGGCACGGTACTGCGGCCTTGATCGGCGCGCGCGCTCACGACGAGCGCTGAAGCGGTGGATATGAGGAGGATTGCGGAAATCGCCAAAGTCGCTCGTTGCATGAGAGACCTCCTCGTTGCCGCGTTCAGGGGAACCTGTAACGGCGCCTGCGCCACGCGCGGCGATCGGGGCTAAAGTCACAGAACGCACGGCTTAGCCGCCGAAGAGATACTCCTTGGGCGTGATGCGCCCGCCGAAGAAGGCCGTAACGTCGATGCCGTATGCGTCGGCCAGACGCCGCAACTCGTTTTCCTCGAGCGTCATTTCGGCATTCTCCGCCGCCGCTAATTTTGCGGCGTCGATCGCGGCGCGCCGTGCCGCTTCGTCGAGCGGTATACCGAGGCGCGCGCGTTGCGAACCCAACTCCTGCGCTACGCGTTCGACTATGTCAGCCATCGGCAAGTCCACCTTTCAGTCACTATATGCAAATTGCACCTATATGCATATCCCTCTTATTTTGACGCGCAATTCTAACGTTTTTTGTAAAGTTTTTGTGTTTTTGCTTACTTGTGTTGCAGAGTTTTGTCGCTTCTGGGGAAAGTCACATCTCCGTAGCGTGGAGTCGCTACGTGTTCCCTATTTTTGCTGTACTTTCTGTTCGTAAGGGAGTTTGATGAAACCACAGTACCTGAGAGTAGCTGCTGCGCTTTGCGTTGCGGCGCTCGCCGCATGTTCGGGCCAAGGCTCGAATACCGCGCTGCCTACGACGTCTTCGCCACAGAGCGTTGCGCGCGCCGCAGTGGCGCCGCTGCCTCCGGGCCCGACCGCGCATGTGTGCGCCAAGCCATCGGCGGGATATGCCGCCTGTCACGCCATCATTCGTACCGACATCAGCAGCAGCGCGACCACGAATCCCTCGGGCTATCACCCGAACGATCTCCGCGGCGCGTATAGCTTGCCTTCCACCACCGCCGGCTCGGGACAAACCGTCGCGATCGTCGATGCATACAACGATCCGAATGCGCTGAGCGACGTGAACACGTACCGCTCAACCTTCGGCATTCCAACGATATCGGCGTGCAACGGCTCCAAGCCGTCCACCAGCACCAATACGCCGTGCTTCATGCAGGTCAATCAGAACGGCAGCACGAGCGGCTTACCTCGTAACAATGGCAGCTGGTCGCAGGAGATCTCGCTGGACCTCGACATGGTCAGCGCGGTCTGCCCGAACTGCAGCATCATTCTGGCCGAAGCCAGCTCGGCAAGCATGACGAACCTCGGGACCGCGGTCAACGCGGCCGCCAACCTGGGCGCGACCGAGATCAGCAACAGCTACGGCGGCGGCGAGAGCTCGAGCGATACGAGCTACGACTCGTCGTACTTCAACCACCCCGGCATCGCGATCACGGTGAGCACGGGCGACAGCGGTTATGGCGTAGAGTATCCGGCCGCTTCGCAGTACGTAACGGCCGCGGGCGGCACGTCGCTGTACCTCAATGGCGCCGGCACGTCGACGCCGACCTACAACTACGAAACGGCGTGGGAAACCTCGTCGAGCCAAGGCGCCGGCAGCGGATGCAGCGCCTACGATCCGCAGCCCTCGTGGCAGTCATCGGTGACGAACATCACGAGCGTTTGCAGCAAGCGCGGCGTGGGCGACGTTTCGGCCGACGCCGATCCGAACACCGGCGTCTCGGTGTACGACAGCTACTCGTACATGGGGCAGAGCGGCTGGCTCGTCTTCGGCGGCACCAGCGTTGCTTCGCCGATTCTTGCCGCCGTCTACGCGCTCGCGGGCAACGCTTCGAGCGTGTCCTACGGCTCGTACTCGTACAGCCACCTCAGCTCGCTTCACGACGTGACGCGTGCAGGATCTTACACGGAAACATGCGGCAACACGCTGTGTAATGCGGCGACCGGCTGGGATGGCCCGACCGGTAACGGCAGCCCCAACGGCACGGGCGCGTTCTAAGACGCGTCTTACGCCCTCCACAGGAAAAGCGGCGGAGCTTCACGGCTCCGCCGCTTCTCTTTGTGTAACGCATCTGCAAATATCCGGCGAAATGCCGAAACCATAGTATATGAAGAAGTGCGGGCAGAGCAGGAACGCCCGCGACCGGCGCATTTGCCACGACCGTTGGTTTCTCGTACCTTCGAAAGGACGATGCTCTTGAAACGCTTTGTGACTGCGCTTGCAACGCTATTGCTTGCCGCACCCTTCATTCCGGCGTCGGCACAGCAGCAGGCGCCCATCGCATTCGCCGTTATCCCGTTCCAGGAGCCGGGAGGCGAACCGGTCGAGGCGTTCTCCGCCGCCGATAGTGCGCTCACCGCCGATCTGCAAAAGCGAGGGTTCCAAGCGGTGCTCGCGCCGCCGGTGCGGCATCTGAGCGTTCCGGCTTCTGCCGCGCAAATCTGCGCTGCTGCGCACGCGCAGGCTATCGTGCTGGGCAGCTCGCGAACCGAGCAAAGCTTGCATTTCAAGTATGCCTTCGTCACAAGCATTCCGCATTATCCGACGCATGCCGAGTTGCGCCTGAGCGTTCTTAGTTGTACGGGGCGGGTTCTGTTCCGCACGGTCACGACCGGGGACGTGGACTATTACGCGAACAACGTCGGCGCCGGTGTGAGCGACGCTTTGGTGCGTGCTATCGAGCCTGCGGTGCAGCGGATGCCCGATACGCTGCCGGAAAAGCCGCTGGAGCCCCTGCAGTACCCGTCGGCAAACACGAGTGCGGATTTTGTCCTGCTGCCGTTCAGCGAACCGCAAAGTGAGGACGGCGAGCTGGACGCAGCCACCGCCTCTGTGCAGGATGCTTTGAAAAGCGACAACATCACCGTCGCGTTGTTGCCGAGCATGGATCGCTTCGATGCCCTCGCGAATGCGCCGGCGATTTGCCGCTCGTATGCGGCCAAAGGGATTCTTATCGGAACACTACGCAGCGAACAAACGTACCGTTTGGGCGTAAAGACGCATTCGGAAGTAACGCTTTCACTCGTACGCTGCGACGGCGGCGTTGCTTGGACGGAGACAGGAAGCGCCGAGCACCGGCATTTCGGAGCAAACTTGCGAGCGGGCGTCACAGCTGCGACGGACGACGCCGTCAAGCAAATGTTGCCGGCGGTGGCTTCGCACCTCGATGCAAAGAGCGGTCCGTAAACGCGTTATGGATGTAGAACGTTATGCAGGCGTTCGCCGCTCGTTACCACATGCCATAAAGACTTCAGCGAGTCGAATAGCGTAAGCGACCGCATGCGGGTCACATCTCCAATGGTTCCAAGCTGATACGTGCCGATGGACGTCAACGTAAACGTTTCGCCGTGATTTCCAACGTATTGCGTCACGCCGCAACCGGGTACGTAGGATACCTTATACGATTGCCCCTGGAATGAATATTGGACCGTCGCACCGGCGCTTTGAGTTGGGCAAGCGCCGGCCCCGGGCACGCTTCCTACGAACGAGACGGTTGCCGTCATTCCACTGTACGGCGTGAATGTTTGCCCTTGCGTCAGCGTGTTCGGTACGAGAAGCGAACCGGTCGGAAGCGCGCCGTTCGCGTAGATCGATCCATCTGCATTGTATATGGTGTAGGATCCGATTGCGTATCCGTTTGCCGATGCGCTTACGGTGATTGCGGCTGCTTTGCTTCCGGCGGTCGCGTCGGCTTGCGTACCCGCTACGGCGAGGAGCACTAAAGGCGTAACGCCATTTGATGAGGGATCGGCGTATAAGGTGAGCGTGAGCGGACCAGATGTTGTTGTGGCGCCCTGGTAGTTCCAGCCCTTATTCTGACTGATCGCGAGCATATCACCAGAAACGGCCGGGGCGGGAGTCGGCGTATCTGATGGTACGGTTGGACTTCCGCCGCCCCCGCCGCATCCCGCCATCAGGACGAGCAGTACGGGAATCGAAACGTAGCGCGGTTTCAGCATGGAACACCCTTCATCCCGAAGTCAGGGACGAAGCAATGCTAACATTTCGCAGCGTACGCGGCGTGAATCAAATGGCTCGATCAACGTTCGCTCGCGAACACAGCGCCGAAAAGACGGATCTAACGCGGTCGCGCGCCCCACGGTCGGATAGACGGCCGTGGCGCCGGCTGAAAGGTCGGTCGGGGGTGGCAGCGCCCGCATTGTTCCGCTGCGGCGCTTAACCGCCGGGGCTTTCAGATCCGGGATCTACTGCAACGCATTCTTCGCCGCGCTTTTCGCATATTGTGCAGTGCCGGCCATGGTGGGCTGTCATCGGGTGGCCGCACGTCGGGCAATCGCTCACTTCAACATCGTGCATCAGGCGAACATCTGTTGCGGGCGACATGCGACGTCCTCCGCGGCTCCGGTCTTTTCAGCGACATGGCTCTGAAAATGTGCGGCTCGGCTTAGGGCAGAAGTACAAATCGAGATTTCGAAGGAGGGACGTGTATGGCCCGTTCGTTTTTGACTTTTACAAGGTGCGCCGCTGTGATATTGGCGGGTGCGATTGTTGGGCAAGTTTGTTGCGTTGCATACGCAGACGCCAAAGCCCGGTTGGCCGCTGTAATCGTGCTCCGTTCCACATCAACCGCGAGGGACGCGGCGGTTAAGCAATCCAAAGCTATCGCAGACAAGATCTCCCAAGAACCTGGATGGGATGCGCGCACTGTGGACGCGCGGGGAAAGTCGCCTGCCGACGCCGCAGCGACAGTAGGGGCCGAAGTATACATAATCGGCCAGTACATGGATGGTTCACCGGCCCACGTTTCGGGCGCGGTCTTTAAAGTCGCTACGGATGAGCGTTTGGGAACTTTTTCCTACGATGTGAACTCGTTGCGCCGGATTCCAGACAACGTCGGGTTTTTGAAGTTTCTTAATGGAGACGTTGGGGTCGCATCAGCGCCGCTCGATGCGACGAAACCGTCGACGATCTCAATTCCATCGGGGAATCTGATAAGCGTCGAGATACTCAGTGACATCGGTTCGCGCATATCACAAGAAGGAGATACGTTCGCGGTCGTTACGGCGGAAGATTACTACTACAACGGCCAGTTGATTTTGCCCAAAAATAGTCCAGGGTACGGCATAATAACTCACCTCAAGCGGGCCGGCGGGTTTCACGCCGGTGGTGAACTGACGTTCACCGTAAAGCGCCTTGTAACGCCTTCGAGAACGGACCTTCTGGTTGAAACGAACGGTGCAACGGCGGATGTGGATAAGACAACTGAACAAAACGGCAACGCCTTCGGTCAATATCTGCTTTGGGGCATAGGGATGTTTGCAAAACGCGGCAATGACATCCTGATAAAGAAAGGCTCAACGTTTCACGTTTCAACGTTAGATAATCCGAGTGTACCGGTCTCCCGTATCGGGTCGGCGCCGGCTGTACTCGATCCGACCCAAGCCACGATTGAAGTTCAAGTGCCGCAGTCTCTAAGTACTTCGCAAGCGCCCGAGGCAGATAGTCCTCCGCAGCAACAGGCGCCCGTGACCGACCCGACGCCAACCCCCATGGCCCTTGTGCACGCAGATCCTGCTTCAAATGCGGTTGTTTCTCCGATCGCGCCGCCAAGTTCTTGGGTTGTCGTTAAGCAGAGTGGTGTAAGTTCGGGAGTAACCGTTCTCGGTTCGTGGGCGGCGTCGGCAACCGAAGCACCCTCCCAAACGCTAACGCTTGTAACGCAGCCGCTGCCTGCGGGAATGGCGCCGGATACATTTGCTCGACTCGTTCGCCTAAATATTGAAAACAGTATAGGACAACAAAACCTGCATACGTTCCAAGTCCAACCGATCTGCGGCGGCACTCAACATGGGTGGTACATCGAAACGAGCACTATGGCGGGGTCGTTGCCTATTGAATCTGAGCAAACAATAGGTGTCTCAAGCCAGGCCAGCTATATCGCAACGTACCGGCGGCCACGCACCGCGGGCGAAAGTGCAGCTGCCCGTCAATCGTTGCAATCATTGTGTGTACCGAACTGAATGGCTTCAAATACAAAAACGCTCGCAAATGCGAGCGCTTTGTTTTCGAAATGGTAGCCCCAACGGGATTCGAACCCGTGTTACCGCCGTGAGAGGGCGGCGTCCTAGGCCACTAGACGATAGGGCCACATGCTCCCGGGGAAGGACTCGAACCTCCAAGCATTCGCGTTCAGAGCGCGACGTTCTACCATTGAACTACCCGGGAATGGCAGCGACGGGTTATACTACACCGTCCCCCCCGTGTCTTGCAAGCGATCTTCCCGCTTTGCGTTACGGCCGCCGTACGTGGGTGTCTGGCTGTGGCAGTTCGGGCAAAGCATTCGTAAATTTTCGAACCGGTGGTCATCGCGTACGCCGTTGATATGGTCGATGTGCATCATGATCGGCTTGCCGAGCCATTCACGCAAGCCACAGAGCTGACATACGTTTTGAAGCAAGCCCGCTTCCAGTAATCGCATTTTGATGGCTTTTCGAGAGTTGCTCGTCGCCAGCAGAACCTGAAGCGGCATGCGTCGCGCCCGTGCCGTTAGCTCGCCTCTCTTGACTGCTTTTGTCCAGGCTTCTGCGCAGAATCCAAATTTTTCACGGCACTGGCGGTACGAATGGCCTTCATCGTAGTAGGCCTGCACCGCGCTCCAATCGTAGCGGCGGCGGCGATTCCGAAAGAGCGTGGGCGTCGCCAACAGTTCTCGGCGCCTGATGGCTTTGTTCCAAGCGCCGTGCGTAAATCCGAAGGCGCGCTGACACTCTACATAGCCATGGCCATCATCGTAATAAGCCTGTATCGCCTTCCAATCGTACACCCGCTTCATTACTCGTATTATACTCGAACATACGTTCGATTGCAAGCATAAAACGCCGCATTCGAGCGCTCGAGCAAACCAAGTTTCCGCATGCACCGAGCAGGGAAAATCCACGGCACGAGGCGCAACTCTGTGCCTCCTTGTTTCTTTAGCTTTCCGGAGGAACTTCGTGCAGGCAATCGTCTTGGTCGGTGGTGAGGGCACGCGTCTGCGTCCGCTGACGTTCGGTACTCCCAAACCCATGGTGCCGATCATGAACGTGCCGTTCCTCGC
>JAICWY010000015.1 GCA_025934645.1 Vulcanimicrobiia bacterium | reverse complement strand
GCGGAAGTAGCTCAGTGGTAGAGCATCGCCTTGCCAAGGCGAGGGTCGCGAGTTCGAATCTCGTCTTCCGCTCCATGTTCGAGCCCCTGGCGCCGAGGGCGTTGGGGGTTTCGTTTTTCAAGCGCGAATAGAGCAGTCCCAACATCACGTAGGAGAGCCGCCCTGTCTACCTCGACTCTGACCAAACTTGCGCCGACCCAAGTCGAACTGGTCATTCCGATCTCGCCCGAAGAGATGCGCGACGCCGAAGAGCGCGCGTTCCGCCGCCTTTCGAAGAATGCCAAGCTGCCGGGCTTCCGGCCGGGCAAGGTGCCGCGCAAGATCTTCGAGCAGGCGTACGGCGCCGGCACGATCACGAGCGAAGCGATGGAAGACGTTGTCCCCCAGGTCTATGCGAAAGCGGTTCGCGAGCACGATCTGGATCCGGTGGACCGGCCGAAGATGGAACTGCTTCCGGAAGAAGACGGTCAGCCGACGCGCATCAAGGCCGTAGTCGAGGTGCGCCCCGAAATCGAGCTCGGCAACTATAAAGGCCTTCCTATCAAGAGCGAGCCGGTGACGGTGACCGACGAGGATGTCGACCGCGCGATGAGTTCCTTGGCGCGCGACCGCGCTACGCTTGTTCCGGCCGACCGCGAAGCACGCTTGGGCGACGTCGTCACGATGGACTATGAAGGTAAGATCGACGGCGTGGCGTTCGAGGGCGGCACGGCGACGGGCCAGCAGACCGAACTCGGGGAGGACCGGTTCATCCCCGGTTTTGCGACGGGCATCGCCGGCATGAAAGCGGGCGAGACCAAAGACGTAGAGGCGAAGTTCCCCGAGGACTACCAGCAGCCGGATCTCGCCGGCAAGACGGCCGTCTTCACCATAACGCTTCACGAAGTCAAAGAACTCGAGCTGCCCGCGCTCGACGATGAGTTCGCGAAAGCCGTCTCGCAAAGCGAGACGCTCGATGCGCTCAAAGACGACATCCGCGCCCGTTTGGCAAGTGCGGCCGAATCGCGCCGCCGCCGGGAAATGGGCAATCAGCTGGTCGAGGATCTGATCGGCTCGCACGATTTCCCGCTGCCCGACGTGATGGTCGAGCGCGAGATCGACAGCATGGTGAGCGACGGAGCCGGGATGGCCGCGCGCATGGGGATGTCGTATGAAGACTACCTCAAGGCCGCAGGCAAAACAGAAGAAGACTTGCGCCAAGAGTACCGCCCGGAAGCCGAGCGCCGCGTAAAGGGCACGCTTATCCTGGAGAGCATCGCGAAGGCCGAAAAGATCCAGGCCACTCCTGCCGATATTCAAAGTGAGTTGCAGGCCCTCGCGCAGCAATACGGGCAGCCGGTCGATCGAATCCGTCAGGCTCTGGGTAACAATCTGCTTTCACTCATGGACGGGATCGTCCGTAATAAGACGGTTGATTTTCTTATCGACAACGCCGTCGAGGCAACTCCGCAGACCTCGGCGTAGTTTAGAGAACGAAGCACACCGGATCACAAGGAAAGAGAACACGCATATGGGTCACCTGGTCCCCATGGTCGTCGAGCAGAGCGCGCGAGGCGAACGCGCCTTCGACATCTACTCGAGATTGCTGAAGGATCGCATTGTCTTCGTCGGCGGAGCGATCGACGATCACCTCGCTAACCTCGTCATCGCCCAATTGCTGTTTCTCGAAAAAGAAGATCCCGACAAAGATATCGACATGTACATTAATAGCCCGGGCGGCAGCGTAACCGCCGGGCTTGCGATCTACGACACGATGCGCTTCATCAAGCCCGACGTCGCGACGATCTGTGCCGGAATGGCGGCCTCTATGGGCTCGATTCTGCTTACGGGCGGCGCGCAGGGCAAACGGATGGCGCTCCCGCACTCGAAGATTCTGATCCATCAGCCCTGGGTGCAGCAAGTCGGGGGACAGGCCACGGATATCGAGATACACGCCCGCGACCTCATCGCCACGCGCCGCATGCTGGCCGGCATCTACGAAGACACCACGAAGAAGCCCATCGAGCAGATTCTTAAGGATATCGAGCGGGATTTCTACATGACCGCGCAGGAAGCCAAGGATTACGGTATCATAGACACGATCATCGAAAACCGTTCGTCGCTGGCAACCCCGGCGTAGGCGCGAAAGGGCGTAGCGAAACCACAATGTTTCGATTCGGAGACGAAAAGGGACAGCTCAAGTGCAGTTTCTGCGGTAAATCGCAGGAACAAGTGCGCAAGCTCATTGCGGGCCCCGGCGTCTACATTTGCGACGAGTGCATCGAGCTCTGCAACGAGATCATCGAAGAAGAGCTCTATAAAAACGTAGACGAGAACCTGCGTCTCCGGAATATTCCGAAGCCCAAAGAGATCAATCACATCCTCAATCAGTATGTGATCGGTCAGGAGCGCGCTAAGAAATCGCTCGCGGTGGCGGTGTACAACCACTACAAGCGCGTGAACATGGGCGCAACCGCCGACGACGTCGAGCTGCAGAAATCCAACATTCTGCTCGTCGGCCCCACCGGTTCCGGAAAAACGTACCTCGCGCAAACGCTCGCGAAAATCCTGGACGTGCCGCTGGCGATGGCCGACGCCACCTCGCTCACGGAAGCCGGTTACGTCGGCGAAGACGTCGAGAACATTCTGCTCAAGCTGATTCAAGCCGCAGACTACGACGTCAAGCGCGCCGAAAAAGGCATCGTTTACATCGACGAAATCGATAAAATCGCCAGAAAAAGCGAGAATCCGTCGATTACGCGCGACGTGTCGGGCGAAGGCGTGCAACAAGCGCTGCTCAAGATTCTCGAGGGCACGACGGCCAACGTTCCGCCGCAGGGCGGACGCAAGCACCCGCACCAAGAGTTCATTCAGATCGACACGACCAATGTGTTGTTCATCTGCGGCGGCGCGTTCGATGGTCTGGAGCGGATAATCGAATCCCGCGTTGCCAGCAACAACATGGGCTTCCGCGCGCAGCCCGAAGGCAAGAAAGAAGCCCGTGTGGGCAAGCTGCTTCAGCAGCTCATGCCGGAGGATCTGCTCAAGTTCGGCTTGATTCCCGAATTTATCGGCCGTCTTCCGATCGTCGTCACGCTCGACGCTCTCGACGAACTGGCGCTGCGGCGCATACTCGTCGAACCGCGCAACGCGCTGGTACGGCAATTCCAAAAGATCATGGGACTCGACGGCGTCGAGCTCACGTTCACGAAAGAAGCGCTCATCGCGATCGCTTCGCGCGCGCAAGGCCGCAAGACGGGCGCGCGCGGACTGCGTTCCATTCTGGAAGAGACCATGCTGGACGTCATGTACGATCTGCCGTCGCTCTCCGGGGTCAAGAAGTGCATCGTGAACAAGGAGGTCATCGAAAAGAAAGAGCCTCCGACGCTCATCTACAACGAGCGCCAGAAAGACATGCCGGCCTAGATACCCCGAATTCAAGAGCGCAAGTAGGCCCGTCGGCCCAATAACCGACGGGCCTTCTTACTACGCCGCACGCCTGGAGCGGGCCACGCGCAATTCATGGCTCAGACGTTACTATCGGTGCGAATTGTCTTGCTCGCCCGAGGATTGACTCAGCGCATGAATTTACAGAGGACCGCAGCCCCCTTAATCGCGTTTTGCACTGTTGCCGCACTTGCGGCCTGCGGAGGCGGAGGGGCAAGCGCCGGCGGCGGCGTTACGCCTCCGGGTACATCGGGGGGCGGGCAGCCCACATCCGCGCCAAGCGGAGCGCCCACATCAGCGCCGACCGGTGCGCCGACGATGGCCCCGACATCTACACCAACCGTCTCGCCGTCGCCAACATCAACGCCGACGTCCGTCGCCGTGAACAGCAGTTCCATGCTGCGCGCCTCGGAAGACTTCATCAACGGCGATCGCTTCTGGTATACCAGCGGTACCGCGTCGTGGGCGAATACCGCGGGCGGAACCGCGGCTGCCCCCGGCGCATCGGCGACGGTCGATGGGATGCAATGCACGCCGACGCAAGAGCCCGCCGCCAGCACGACGACGTACTCGCAGCACGCCTTCGTCGGCATCTATTGGAATCAGGTCGAGAAGTCGCTCCCGCAAGCGCTCGGCATGGTGAATCCGAAACCGCCGACCACGCCGTATCCCGGCAATCCGAACGGCCATCAATACAATACGGACGCCGTAGAAATCGAGGATTGCGATTTCAACGTGCACACGCACGATTATTCGGGATTGGTGCACGTGGAAGACGTGAATCAACCGCAGAGCAATAACGCCTTCATGCCGTATGCGACGCTGCAATCGCTGTTCGACGTTTGGGGCGCGCAACTCGGAGCGACGGGAATCACGGCAGGGACGTCCGTCCTGAGCGGTCCCGTGCAGATTTACTACGGCACGCCCTCCGGCAGAGTGGCGAGCGGGCCGGCTCAAGGCGACGATCTCGTCAACTCGTACACGGCCGTCACCGGCGCTGCCAATACCGTGCAGCTGGGCCACCATACCGCAGTGTGGATCGTCATCGGTCCGCCCCCAAGCGCCGGCCTTCCCCAAGTCGCTTTTGGGGTCGAGTACTAGACCCTAGGACACACGACCCAACTTAAAGCGGGCGTTCTTACCAGGCCGCTGCCCGTCCCGGTTCACGCCCGCTAACCCTTCGCACCGCTACGATAAGTGCGGACTCTACTTGCCCGCAAGAGGATTTGAGCATAATGAAATTATTGCGCGTTTCGGTACCCTTACTAGCATTTACAATGGTTGCAGCGCTCGCCGCTTGCGGCGGCGGCGGTGGCGGCGGAAGCACGCCGCCGGTGCAGAATCCGGGCGGCGGCCCGCCGCCGGCAACCAATCCGCCGGCGACCAACCCGCCTGCAACGAATCCGCCGGCGACGAATCCGCCGGCGACGAATCCGCCGGCGACGAGCCCCCCGAGCACGCCTCCGCCCATCACCACGAGCGGTCTCATTCACGCCGCCGACGGGACCAACTCCGGTCCGATCGTCAACGGCACGGACAACTGGCAGACGCCGAACGACGGCGATACCGCGCAAGGCGGCAACGGAACGAACACCATCGACGGACTCGCGTGCTCGATCGGACAAGAGCCGCCCGTTTCACCGGTGACCTATCACGTTCACGCGTTCCTCGGCATCATGGTGAACGGTAAGGAAATGGCGCTCCCGGATGCGATCGGCATGAACAATCCCGATAACAACGAGCCGATCTTGGCCTTCAGCTGCGCGTACAATCTGCACACGCATGGCTCGGGCGGCATCGTTCACGTCGAGGATCCGAACATCAGCGGAAACTGGGACGTCAAACCGCTTCCCGCGCCGCCTGCGAAATACAATCTGCAAGCGTTCACCGATCTGTGGGGCTATCCCAACATGATCGGAATCGGCGGTGGCACCGGCGCCCCGGTGATCTACGTCGGCACGCACATCACGGTAAACTCGAACAAGGAAGACGTTGTCGACCAGTACGCTCCGGCGACGGGCGCGCCCTCGACGCTGCTGCTCAGCCACCACGCCGCATACTGGCTGATCTACGGTACGCCGCCGGCTACGCTTCCCGCAGTCGACTTCGGTATCTCGGACTAACACAAAAGCCTAGCTAGCACCAAAAGAGGCCGGGATGAACATCCCGGCCTCTACTCGTTGACAGTGATATAAAAAAAGACGAAAAATGCGCCGTTAGACGGGTTCGAACGTGCCGCTGTGGCGGTTGCGTTCGCCGTCTTCGTGCGAATAGCGAATGACGCGCGCGGGAACGCCTGCGACCAACGCGTACGGCGGCACGTCGCCGGTGACGACGGCGCCCGCCGCGACGGCCGCGTGATGACCGATCGTAACGCCCGGAATGATCACAGCGTGCGAGTAGATGAGCACGTGATCGCCGATGACGATCGGCGCGCGCGTGATGTCCAGCGGTTCGAATGGGTCGCTCTTGTCGGCTGGAATATGATTGCCTTCCATCGACGTGATGTGCACGTGCGTGCCGATGTGCACGTCGTTGCCGATCGTTACGCCGCCGCCGCCCCACACGACGCTATATGGGCCGATCTCGACGTTATTGCCGAGCGTAATCGAGCCGGTAGGGCCATTACAATTCAAATAGGCGCGATGGTCTATAAAGACGTTCTTTCCGGCCTTGATGCGCGCGGCTCCGCGCAGCAGCACATCGGATGCGAAATGTACATGCGGCAGACGTCGGCGTTCCACTTCGCTGGTAATAAGCTCGCGGACCGTGCGCCGGAGCGCTCCCGGAAGCGCGCGCAGTCGTTCTAATGTATGCACGATAACAGCGTACCTCGGCGGGTCAGGAGAAGTCTTAGGCCAACCGTTCGTAATCTTGTACCCGCAGTTGAGAAATTCGGCCCAACTGCAGGGACTAGGGCTTTTGGCTGCCCCTTGCGGTGCTAATCCGCCTTCAAATGTGGTACGTCGGCAGCCTGCGGCAAGCGGGCCGTACGCAGTACAATGCCGCTGAAGACCATGAAACTTTCACCGGGATTCGATACGACCGTACGCGGCATCCGGCCCGAGCTTCGCTTCGGGCTCATGATCGCGGATTTTGCATTCTTCGTAGCCGCGGTAAATCTCGCCACCGGCGTGGGCGATATTCACTCGGCTCACGAGCCGCAGCTACTCATGCTGGCGGGGCTGCTCTTCGTTACGGGTGCGTACGTGCAATGGCGCTACGAAAGCGCGCGCACGTTCGACTTCCACGACGTGCTGCGCCTGCTGTACGGAGCGCTCAGCGGCACGCTGCTCGCTCTGGCATGCGTTTGGCTGCTACCTAACCCCCTGGAACACATGTCGGGACGCCTTGTGGTGATCGCGGCCATGTTGGGGTTCATCCTGCGCATGTTCTTGCGCATCGCGCTCGTCATGCTGCGCACGTACGTTATTACGAGGCGTCCGAACGCGCAGCGCGTGCTGGTCGTCGGCGTCGGTATGCCGGCGGTGTCGCTGGTTCGCGCAATCCAAGAGGAGCGAAATCTGCCGATGCGCCTCATCGGCTGCGTGGATGACGGCGTTGCCGTCAAGCGCGTGGACGGGGTGCGCATCCTGGGCACGATCGATGACCTTCCGGCCATCATCGCGCGCACGCAAGTGGACTCGGTCATCGTGGCGATTCCCGCCGCGCCGCTGCCCTTGATAAATCGCATTAAAGATCTGTGCAGCCGCGTCGAGCATCCCCCGAAGGTCAAGGTGCTCCCCGACGCGCTCGACATTTTAAACGATAAAGTCACCGTTTCGCGCATCCGCGACATCAATCTCGAAGACGTGCTCGATCGCGAGCCGGTCGTCGTGGATACCGCGGCGCTGCGCCCGCATCTCGAGAACCAAGTAGTCCTCGTTACCGGCGCGGGCGGATCGATCGGCAGCGAGCTCTGCCGTCAGATAGCCACGTTCGAGCCGAAACTGCTGCTGTTGCTCGGGCACGGTGAAAATAGTTTGTTCGCTATCGAGCAAGAGCTGCGAAACAAATACAAGTTCAACCGCACGAAGATGATCCTCGCCGACGTCGCGGACGGCCCGGCGATCCGCAGCGTCTTCTCGACGTACCGCCCCCGTATCGTCTTCCACGCGGCCGCGCACAAACACGTGCCGATCGTCGAAGACAACATCTGCGAAGCAGTACGCAACAACGTGCTCGGAACGCGTACGGTAGCGCTTGCTGCCGCCGCTTCCGGCTCGGCGAAGTTCGTGCTGCTCTCCACCGATAAAGCGGTGAATCCCACCAGCGTGATGGGACTCACGAAGCGCATGGCGGAGCTCATCTGTCAGTCGTTCGCCCGGGGAAGCGCGACGGAGTTCGTTGTCGTGCGCTTCGGCAACGTTCTGGGCAGCCGCGGCAGCGTCGTGCCTACCTTCAAGCAGCAAGTGGCGAGCGGCGGCCCCGTGACGATCACGCACCGCGACATGATGCGCTATTTCATGACGATTCCGGAAGCGGTTTCGCTCGTGCTGCAAGCGATGTCCATGGGCAACGACGGTGAGGTTTTCGTCCTGGACATGGGGGATCCGATCAAGATTTTGCATCTCGCCGAACAAGTGATCCGCCTCTCGGGGCTCGAGCCGTACCGAGATATCGAGATCGTCGAGACCAATATCCGGCCCGGCGAAAAACTTTTCGAAGAGATTCTCACGCACAAAGAAGATTTCAGCCGCACGAGCCATCAGCGGCTCTTCATCGCCAAGCAAGACCGCGTGGATTACACGCGCATCGGCGTCGCGATGGAACGGCTGCTCCGCGCGATCCGCATGTCGGATTGGCGCGTAGCACTCGACGTACTGCGCGAGTTCGTTCCGGAATTCACTCCGGGAGCGCATTTACTGCCGCCGGCGCCGGCAACCATCACCGTAGAACGCGCCGAGATTCCGTCTGCACCGAGCACGGAAAGCACGGAGATCCTCTCACCGGCCATCATCACTCCTTTGCCCGCACAATAGGAACGACATGGAATTACTTGAAGCCCCCGGCAGTCTCCGCGATCAACTCAAGAAGAAGTTCGCCGATCGCGACGCGCTCATCGGGGTAGCCGGAATCGGTTACGTCGGTCTGCCGCTCGCCGTCGAAAAAGCCAAAGTCGGCTTCGACGTCATCGGCTACGATCGCAACAGCGTACGCGTCGATCAAGTCAACCAAGGCTTGAACTACATCCGCGACGTCAACGACGGCGAGATGGCGACGCTCGTCGAATCCGGAAAACTGCGCGCCAGCAGCGATTTTAGCTCGCTGAGCCGCTGCGACGCGATTGTGATCTGCGTTCCCACGCCGCTTACCGTGAATCTGGATCCGGATATCTCCTACATCAAGGCCGTCGGCGAACAAGTTGCCGCGCAATTGCGCCCGGGACAGCTGGTCTGCCTGGAATCAACGACGTATCCCGGCACGACGGAAGAAGTGCTGCTGCCCCTGCTGGAGCAGTCCGGCCTGAAGGTCGGTGAAGATTTCTTCCTGTGCTTTTCGCCCGAGCGTGTGGACCCCGGAAACGCGCGCTACACGACCAAGAACACGAACAAAGTGGTCGGCGGCGTTACGCCGGCGTGCGTCGATGTCGGCAGCTGTTTCTATAGCCAGACGATTCTCAACGTGCTCGAGGTCAGCTCGCCCAAAGTCGCCGAGATGTGCAAAGTGTTCGAAAACACGTTCCGCTCGGTTAATATCGCCCTCGTGAACGAAATGGCGCTGCTTTGCGACCGTCTGGGCATCAGCATCTGGGAAGTGCTGGACGCAGCGGCTACCAAGCCGTTCGGCATCATGCGCTTCGATCCGGGTCCGGGCGTGGGCGGCCATTGCATTCCGCTCGACCCGTTCTACCTGGCGTGGAAGGCGCGCGAGTACGACTACCACGTGCGTTTCATCGAGCTGGCCGGCGAGATCAACATCAACATGCCGTATTTCGTGCGCGAGAAGATCGCGCGCGCGCTCAACGATACGGGCCGGGCGTTGCGCGGCGCCGACATTCTCGTGCTGGGCGTTGCCTACAAGAAAGACATCGAAGACTGGCGCGAATCGCCCGCGATCAAAGTCATGGAGCTTCTGAGCCGCGACGGCGCCAACATCGACTACCACGATCCGTTCGTGCCGAAGTTCGTGGAGCACGGCAAACAATGGCACTCGATTCCGCTCTCGAACGAACGGATCGCGCGTGCGGACTGCGTCGTGATTCTGACCGACCATACCGATGTGGATTACGATCGCGTCACGGAGCACGCGAAGGTGATCGTCGACACGCGGAACGCGACGAAACGCGTAACGCAAGGACGCGAAAAGTTGGTGCTTTTGTGAAACACCGCCCGCGCATCGGCGTCATCGGCGCCGGATACTGGGGCGCCAACCTCGTGCGCAATTGCTGGGAGATGGGCGTGCTGGCGGCGGTCTGCGACGCGGACCTTCGCCGGCTCGACGAAGTCCGCAGCAAGTACGAGGGCGTGCAAATCTACGTCGACGCACCTGCGATGTTTGCCAACGCCGCGCTCGACGCGGTCGTCATCGCCGCTCCGGCTCCCGCGCACGCGGACCTCGCGTTGCAAGCTATCGCCGCAGGCGTTCATGTCTTCGTGGAAAAGCCGCTCGCGTTGAATCTCGAGGATGCGGAGCGCGTCGTCGAGGCCGCAGAGCGGGCCGGTCTTACGCTATTCGTCGGCCACGTGCTGCTGTATCACCCGGCGGTCCGCGCGCTTCTGGATTGCGTAAACTCGGGGCGTATCGGCCGCGTACGGCATTTACGCTCGCGCCGCTTGAGCTGGGGACGTCTGCGCGCGCAGGAAAACGTTTGGTGGAGTTTCGCTCCGCACGACTGCGCGCTCATGATCGAGATCATGCGCGACACGCCGGTCAACGCGACCGGCTGGCTGAGCGCGTACGTGCGTCCGAATCTTGGCGACTTCGCGTATGCGGACTTTGCGTTCGCCGACGGACGCAGTGCCCACATCGAAGTGAGCTGGCTGGATCCCGACAAGAGTTCGCGCATCGACGTCTTCGGATCCGAAGGCACGCTCACGTTCGTCGATTCGCGTGAAGGCGCGACGCTCACGCTCACTGCGTGCGGCGACCGCCTCAACGCGAGCGGCTCGCCCGAGCTCTGGCGCGGCGAGACCCAGAAAATCGAACTGCCGCCCGGCGAGCCGCTACGGCTGGAACTCGAGGCGTTCTGTAACGCCATTCAGGGCCGCGGAGGCCGCATTCCCACCGACGGCCGGGAAGGGCTCGAGGTGGTGCGCGCGCTGCAGATGGTCGACGCGCGCTCGACCGTTCATTCTTTCACCATGGAGGCACTTGCGTGACTGTCGTCGATCGGCGTCAAACGTTTTTCGTCCACGAATCGTCGTACGTCGACGAGCCGAACAACATCGGCGAAGGTACGAAAATCTGGCACTTTTCGCACATCCTGCCGGGGTGTGAAATCGGCTCGAATTGCAATATCGGACAGAACGTGGTCATTGGCGCCAATGTGCGCATCGGCAACCGCGTCAAGATCCAGAACAATGTGTCGGTATACGAAGGCGTGGAGCTGGAGGACGAAGTGTTCTGCGGCCCCAGCATGGTCTTCACCAACGTCTTCACGCCGCGCAGCGGAACGCCGCGCAACACGTCGTCGGATTATCTCAAGACGCTCGTGAAGCGCGGCGCTTCGATCGGTGCGAATGCGACCATCGTTTGTGGGAACACTATCGGTGAGTACGCGTTCGTCGGCGCCGGCTCCGTGGTAACCAAAGACGTCCCGCCGTACGCAATGGTCTACGGCAATCCGGCCCGCGTGCGCGGCTACGCGTGCGAGTGCGGTCAGAAACTGGAATTCGACGGCGATGCGGCCGCGTGCGAGTGCGGGCGGCGCTTCGTCAAGGAACAGCAGCTCGTTCGAAAGGTAACTGCGTGATCCCGATTCTCGATCTCAAAGAACAGTATCATTCGCTGCGTCCGCAAATGCTGCGGGCCATCGAAGACGTCCTCGAGGGCGGCGCGTTCATCAATGGTCCCAACGTGAAGGCGCTCGAGGGCGAGGTCGCCGCGTACGCCGGCGCCGGTCACGGCGTGGCGCTCAACTCGGGAACGGATGCCTTGCATCTTGCGCTCCGCGCGCTCGACATAGGACCGGGCGATGAGGTCATCACGACGCCGTTCACGTTCGTCGCAACGACCGAGGCCATCGGCATCGTCGGCGCGACGCCGGTCTTCGTGGATATCGATCCGGCAACGTTCAACATGGATCCGGAACTTCTTGAAGCGGCGATTACGCCGCGCACCCGCGCGATTCTGCCGGTGCATCTGTACGGCCATCCAGCGCCCATGGATCGGATCATGGAGATCGCGCGCAAACACAAGCTGTATGTGATCGAAGATTGCGCTCAGGCCATCGGCGCGACGTTCGACGGCAGATTCGTGGGCACCATCGGCGACTTCGGCGCGTTCAGTTTCTTCCCGTCGAAGAATCTGGGCGCGTACGGCGACGGCGGCATGCTGCTCACCAACGATCCGGCGCTCGCCGATCGCGCGCGCAGCCTGCGCGGGCATGGCGGCCGGGTCAAGTACTATCACGAAGAGCTGGGCGTCAATAGCCGCCTGGACGAACTGCAGGCCGCCGTCTTGCGCGTTAAACTGCCGCATCTGGAGTCGTGGATTGCCAACCGCCGCGCCGTAGCGCAGCGGTACAACGAGGCCCTTTCCGCCGCCGGTTTCGCGGTGCCGCAAGATCCCGCAAACGGCCGTCACGTGTACCATCAATACACGCTCCGCGTCGAAAATCGGGAGCGCGTCCAAGAAGAGCTGCGGGCCGCGGGCGTGCAGACGATGGTGTACTATCCCGTGCCGCTTCACATGCAAAAAGTGCATGCGATGCTGAACCAAGGTGAAGGCAGCTTCCCGCACTCGGAACGCGCGGCGCGCGAGGTCATCTCGATCCCGATGTTCCCCGAGCTTGCTCCGGACGTCCAGGATCGCGTGATCGAGGCGGTGCTTAAAGTCTGCCGGCATGAGGCCGTCGCCTAATGCGCGTCCTCAGCGTCGTCGGCGCGCGTCCGCAATTCGTCAAAGCCGCGCTTTTGAGCGCGGAGTTGGCGCGCCGCGGCGTTGACGAAGTGCTGGTCCACACGGGCCAGCATTACGATCGCGAAATGTCGGACGTGTTTTTCGAGCAACTCGAGATACCGGCGCCGAAATATCACCTCGGCGTGGGCGGCGGCGGGCACGGCGCGCAAACCGGCGAGATGATGAAGCGCCTCGAGCCGATCGTTCAAGACGAGAAGCCGGATTGGCTGCTGGTCTACGGCGACACGAACAGCACGCTCGCCGGCGCGCTGGTTGCCGCAAAGTTGCACGTTCCCGTCGCCCACGTCGAGGCGGGTCTGCGATCGTTCAACCGCAGCATGCCCGAGGAGATCAACCGGATAGTAGCCGATCACGTCGGCGATCTGCTGCTCGTGCCCAACGTACAGGCGCAGCAGCAACTCGCACAAGAAGGCGTTACGCGCGGTGTATGCGTCGTCGGCGATCTGATGGTCGATCTCGCAATGCGCGCGGCGGCCGGGATTCCTGAGCGTCCGGCACTGCTCGATCGCCTGGGCGTCCGTCCGCGTCAATATGCGGTCGCGACGATTCACCGAGCTTCGAATACTGACGATTTGCACGCGTTCGCGCGCATCATCGAAGGGTTGCGTTCGGCCGGTATGCCCGTCGTGTTTCCCGTGCATCCGCGCACCCGCGAAGCAGCGCGCGCCGTGCATGCCGGAGAGGGCGACAATTTGATTCTCATCGATCCGCTGCCGTACGGCGACATGATGTCGCTCGTGGGCCGCGCGTATACACTTTTCACCGATTCGGGTGGTTTGCAGAAGGAAGCGTTCGTGCTCAAAGTGCCGTGCGTTACGCTGCGCGAGGAAACCGAATGGGTCGAGACGCTCGAAGACGGCTGGAACGTCCTTGCGGGGAGCGATCCGCGCAAGATCGCCGCTGCCGCGAAGCGGTTGACGCCGGTTCGCCAGGGCCAGCCCTACGGAGACGGTCATGCGGCTCGCAATATCGTTGACGCGCTCGAGACGGCCGGCGCCAAGCGCCGTTCCGCCGCGTAGCGGGATGAAGAGGGGACCGCGCGCGGTGAAGGTCGCGCATCTCACGTCGGTGCACTCGCCGGCCGATACGCGTATCGCATACCGCGAATGCGCTACGCTTGCTGAGGCGGGGTACGACGTCGTGCTCGTCGCTGCAGGCACACTGGCCTCGCCGCCCAAAGGCGTGCGCCTGCATCCCGTGCCGGTGCCAAAAAACCGCATCGAGCGCATGATGCGTACGGTCTGGCAAGTCTATCGCGCAGCGGTGGACGAGCATGCCGATGTCTATCATTTCCACGACCCCGAATTGATGATGGTGGGTCTGGCGCTGCGCGCGCGGGGCGCGCGTGTCGTGTTCGACGTGCACGAAGACATTCCGCACGACATCTCCGATAAGCCCTACATCCCGCGCGTGCTGCGCAAGCCGCTGGCTTCGGGTTCGGCGTTCTTCCTGCGGTCGATGCAGCGTTTCTACAGCGCAATCGTTACGGCAACGCCCGCGATCGCGCGGCGGTTTCCCCACAGTAAAACCGTCGTCGTGTGCAACTATCCGCGTATCGAGGAATTGCCCGACGCGACGGTCTCCGATTTCGCGCAGCGTCCGCGAGCCGCACTCTATCTGGGCAGCATCACGGAATTGCGCTGCATCGAAGAGATGGTCGCCGCAATGGGATCCAAATCGCTCTCGCCCGGAATTCAGCTGTGCATCGCCGGTACATTCGAAAATTCGGCTTTGGAACAGCGCGTGCGCGAAATGCCCGATTGGAAGCGCGTGGAGTATCTGGGTTTCCGTCACCGCGGTGAAGTCGCGCAGACGCTGTCCGGCGCGCGCGTCGGCATGCTGCTCTTCCGGCCGGCTGCCAATCACGACGAGGCAATGCCTACCAAACTCTTCGAGTACTTGGGTGCCGGTCTTCCGGTCATCATCTCAAATACGATGCAGTGCAGCGAGATCGTCCGGCAATACGATTGCGGCATCGTCGTGGACCCCTTCGACATCGACGGCATCGCGCGCGCCATGTCGGAACTCATCGATAACCCCGCAGCCGCCCAAGCGAAAGGTGAGCGCGGGCGGCGTCTTGTGACGGAGCAATATCAGTGGAACAGCGAGGCGAGCAAACTCACGAAATTGTATGCCGAGATCGCGTAGCGATCACGGCCGTCGTTGCCGCGTATAACGAGGAAGCGTATATCGGCCGTTGTCTGCACGGACTGCTCGCGCAGGAAGGGCTCAGCGACGATTTCGAGATTCTCGTCATAGACGGAATGAGTACGGATCGGACCGCCGATATCGTGCGCAGCTTTCCCGAATACGGCACGCGTATCAAGCTGCTCTCGAATCCGCGCCGGCTGCAGGTCTATGCATGGAATGAGGCCTTGCAGCAAGCGCGGGGCGAGTATTTTGCTATGATCCTCGCGCACGCCGAGTACGGTCCGGATTACTTCGCATCGTGCCTAGAGGTGACGCGGCGCACGGGCGCCGTTGCCGTCGGCGGCGTGCAGCGTCCGTTCGGAACCGGGCTGCTCGGGCAGGCGATCGCGTGGTGCATGTCCACTGCCCTGGGTATGGGCAACGCGCGTTTCCGCTATACGTCGCATGAAGAAGAAACGGACTCGGTGTTCTCGATCTTTTCGCGGACGGCGCGTCTGCGCGCGATTGGCGGATACGATGAAAGCCTGCCTTTCGACGAAGATTCGGACTTGAATTACCGGCTGCGCCAAAACGGCGGCAAGCTCATCGTGTCCCCGCGCATCCACGTGCGCTATCACGTGCGCCGCTCGCTCAAAGCGTTGTGGAAGCAAATGTTCTGCTATGGCTATTGGCGGCGTTTCACGCAGCTCAAGCACGGAGGCCGCGTGCCTTTGCGGGTGTTCGCGCCCGCAGCGCTGGTAGCGGCGCTCGTGTTTTCCGTCATGCTCGCGGCGACACCGCTGCGTATCGCGGCGCTCGCGGTGCCCGGTTTATACTGCGGATTCTTACTCGTAGGTGCCTTGGGCGCGCTCCGCCGCGCCGGCGCGGGCGCGCTCCTCGTGCCAGCGGTCCTTGCGACGATGCACGTCGCTTACGGCACGGGGTGGTGGAAAGCGCTGCTCAGCCGGCGGCGGCGGATGGCCGCGGCGCCGGCGTAGCCGGATCGGCGCCGCCGATCGGCAGCGGCCGCCAAGGTTCGGCGCTGCGGCGCGCGAGGCGGCGGCCGAGCGTTTCGATCAGCCACGCTCCACTATCGCCCCATACGCGCGCTCGCACGTTCCATTGCGCCATCCCGCGCCGCCATTTCCGGGACATCGCTAGAAACTCGCCGCGCCCGGTCATTGCCGAGTACACGTGCATCTGCGCGATGTGCGTTTGGTGATAGTTAATCGGCGCGAAGTGGCGTTCGCCGTTCTCGCGCACGGCAAGCTGATAATAGGACCAGCCATCCGCGTCGTACTGCGGCAGCACTGCCAGCAGCGTGCGTATTGCAGTTTCGTGAATTTCATCGAGCCCTGGAGGTGCGAACCCGAAACGGCATGCCTCCCAGGCCGCAAAAGCGGCCGTGACGTGGCCGTTCAAGATGTGCGTCGGATTGGAGCCGATCTCTTCGAAGAAGGCCGTGCCGCCGCGCAGCAGCGCGGTGCCGCCTTGGGAGATATCGAGTGTGAGCGGAAGAAGCGCGCGTGTTGCCGCAGCGCGATACCGCGGATCCTGCGTGACCGCATGCGCGCGCCAAAGGGCCGCGGCGGCCTTGCCCTGCGCGATGCCGGAAATCCACCCGGGTTTCAGCCCGTATTGCGGAAGAGCGAATGCATACGGAAAAGCGCCGTCTTCGCGTTGCGTCCGCAACAGATACTCGGTTTGCCGGAGCATCGGTTGGCGCATAGCGGATTCGCCGGCATGCAAACGTTCGTAGCAGTACAACGCGTACGCCGCAACGCTGTTGGGATTGTAGCGTCCGGCAAAAAGCACGCCGCCGGCGTCGAACCGGTCCCAATCCTCGCCGAAGATGCCGCCGCCGGGGTGCCAGGAAGTGTAAAACGGTTGCTGTGGATCGTCCGACGGCAGCCGGTAGCGCCGGCGCATCTCCCATCGCACCGGAAAGTTCTTTTGCAGATCGACCAGCATTTGGGAACGGGCCTTCATGCGAATTGCACCGACGCGGCACCGCGCGTGCGCGCTTCCACCGCGCCGTCCAAAATGCCGGCGAAGCGTTCCGCGAGCTGCGATGCGGTGAAAAACGCTGCGTGGTCCGGCCGGTAGTCCTTGAGCTCGCCGGAGAACAGGTCGTACGCCGAAGAAACCGCGCGCGCGGCTTCGCCTTCATCAGAGGCAAACCACCCGAGCGCATTGCGCTCTATCACTTCGCGCAGCGCGCTGTCCGGTAAACCGAATGCCAGCATCGGACGGCGCGCGCCCAAATATTCCAGATATTTGCTGCCGGTTTCGTGCCTCGTCGTCGGATCGGTGCTCAAAAAAATCAGCAATGCTGCCGATTCACGCTGCGCCTGCATGGCGCGTTCGCGCGGGACCGATCCGTGGCAGAAGACTTGCGCCTGCAGTCCGTATCGCTCGGAGGCTTCCGGAACTGCCCCGGTGCCCGGCCCGTAGAAGTGCACGCGCGCAGCGCCCGCGGGGTGGCCTTGGTCGCGCAATCGCGCGATCGCTGCGAACAGCAACTCGGGCGAACGCTTTCCATCGTACATCGTGCCGGTGTAGCAGAGGTCGAACGTCTGCGGCACAACGTCGGAAATCGCGGACCAGTCACCTTGATCGTACGCATTCGGAATAACGTGCACGTCGCTGCGCCGGTGAAACGCGCGCAGATACTCAGCGATGGATTCGGAGATGGTCGTGATCGCCGCCGCCCGGCGCAGCAAGCGCCGTTCCGCGGTCTTTTCAAGAGCGGTTTTTACGGGTCCCCATTCCATGTAGGAATTCCCGGTCCACGGATCGCGGTAATCGGCGATCCACGGCAGGCCCGTGCGCTTTGCCAGCACGCCGCCGACGACGTGCATTGACGAGGGCAGTGCCGTGCTGAAGACTGCGTCGAAGCGCTCCTCCCGCACGATCCGCGTGCAAGCGCGTAACGCGGGAAGAATCCAGGGCGCCCGCTCGTCCGGAAAGAGCATCGCTTCTTTGACCGCACGCAACGGGCGGCGGTACCATGCGTCCGCGCTGCGCGCGCTCAAAGAACGCTGCGCCGCTTGCGTGAGACCCTCCGCGTACGCTCCGACGCGCACGACGCGCATCGGAAACGGCGGCTCTTCATGCGAGTGCGTAACCACCGTTACGTCCCAACCCAACGGCTGCAGGTAGCGCGCCAGATAGCCGGGACGGATCGCGCCCGGCGAACGCGCCGGCGGGAATGCGTAGGAGAGCAGCAGCAGACGTTTCATGTTACGGCCGCTTTCTTGTGACGTTCCACCACCTCACGATAGAGCGCGTCGTAGCGTTTGGCGCTGCCGCGCCACGTCAGGTTTACGGAAGCGAAGGCGCGCGCGCTTTCGGCAGCCGCGGCGCGGAACGCGCGATCGCGCGTCATCCGGAGCAGCGCATCGACGAGCGGCGCGACTTCGCGCGGCGGAACCAGCAAGCCGCTTTGCCCGTTTTGCACGATCTCCGGAATGCCGCCCGCAGTGCTCGCCACGACGGCACGCGCGCTCAGCATCGCCTCGCAGACGACGTTGGGCAAGCCTTCGTAGTAACTGGGCAGCGTCGCGATATCGGCCGCGCCAAAGACCTCGGCGATGCGCTCGTGCGGCATGGCGCCCAGGAAAAGCGTTTCGACGCCGCGTGCGACCGTTTCGCGCTCCAACTCACTGCGATCCGCGCCGTCGCCCGCAATGACGAGCAGCGGGCGTTCTGTTGCTTCGATGCGCTCGAGCGCCTGCACCAATTCGAACAGCCCTTTATCGCGCAGCACGTATCCGGCGTACGCGACGATCGTGCGATCCGGGGGGAGACCCAGCACGCGCCGGCATTCCGCGCGATCGCGAGGATAGAAGAAGCGTTCGTCTGCGCCGTTCCAAATCACGTCGATGTGCCGGAACGCCAGGCGTTGCAAGCATTTCGCGATGTAACCGCTGACCGCCGTGACGCGTTCGGCCTTCGCGACCGCCTGCGCGGACGCGCGCCGCAATCCGGCACGGCGCAACGGTACGTCGTACGCGTCCAATCCGTGCGCCGTAACGATAGCCGGTACGCGCGTTTGCGAGACGGCGAGCTGTCCGCTCGGAAGCAAATAACTCGCGTGCACGATGTCCGGACGGAAGCGATCGATCGCGCGATCCAATTCCCGCGCGAGCATCGGCGCAGCATATTCGGCGCCGATCATGCGTGGAAGCATCGGCACGCGAACGGTGCGTACCGGAATTCCACCCACCACGTCGTGCTCGGGAATCGCCGCATATGCCGACCATTTTTCACCGATGCGCGGCGCGAGCGGGACGTGGGTGAGAACCTCTACCTCATGGCCGAGCGCGGCCATCGCTTGCGCGCGGCGTAGAATGAAAATGCCGATCTGCGGGCGCACGGCGCTCGGAAAATCGTTCGGGACGATGAGCAGTCTCATCGCACCAGAATCGCAGCGCTCTGCGGGCCTAGCTCCGAAGGCACGGCGCTGTCGAAACGCACGGAACCGCCGTCGAGAACGCCTTCGCCCGCAAGTGTCATACTATGCCGGTACGATGCGGCGTTTGGAACCGGGACGCTGCCGCTGCCCGGATTGACCGCAATTTCGCACGCGCCGGCCGGCGTGCCGCGATAATAACAATAGCGGTATTCGCGGGCGTAGGCGCCCCCGTTCGACTGCAGTTCGTCCACGCTGCGCGGCGCCAGGACCGGTGCGAGCGGAACGAATTGCGTTTCCGGCATGACTTTGAACGTTGACGGCGTGCTGAAGGATTCTTGGAAAACGGAGTACGCCGGATCGTATGTTAGCAGGAACGATGCATACGCGTACAAACGTTGCGCCACCGCGTCCGCCGCATCCGCAGTGGTGCCGTTCAAATAGCACCAAAAGCCTGCGCCGGCCGGTTTATGCAGGCGCCGCAATTCCGCGACCGTTTCGATCTGTGCTTTCTCTTCGGCGAGCCATTGCCGATCGTTGAAGCACTCTTCGTACATCGCGCCCATAACGGATCGTCCGCGCACCCCCGCGATCTTTGCGGGAACCTGATTGGGATGCACCGAGAGTGAGTTCACGATCACGGGATAGCGGATATCCGAAAGGGCCGCATCCATCGCGGATGTCCAGGCGTCTTGATTGAAGCCGCAAGGCATCGGCTGAACGCCGTAAAACGAGTTCGCGTTGTCGACGAAGACGGCGCTGATCGCGCCGGGCGACTCGCCGTCGCGCGTGACACGCGTGACGTAATCGTTGACGACGGCGTTCACCGCCTCGCGCGCCTGCGCGCTGCGCACATCCAGCAGCAGGCCTGTGCCTCGATACGCGGTGACGGGATTGCCTTGGCAATCCCGCGCCTGCGCCTGCGGATAATCGCGGGAGAGCCGGATGTAATCGTAATCGCTATGCGTGTGCGGCATCAGCGGATTGATGTAGAGGACGGTCTTTATTCCGGCGCTGCGAACGGCGCCGAAGCGCGAATACGTCGGATACGCCCACGTGAGATACGGCGCGTACGTCTGCGGATCGGTCGAGATCTCCGTCTTCGACCAGAGGTACTCAGCGGTTTGGACGTGCGCCGGCACGCTGCGCGCGTCGGGGCGCGCCACTGCCTTTGCCCGGGGCGCATGGGGATGCGGCCCCGCGCCGCTCTTCGCCTGACAGGCCGCCATGAACGGAATCATAGCCGCCGCGGCGATGAGAAGAAAGCGCAGACTCCACGTCATCATGTCCATTAAACGACGCCGGCCTTGCTCGCGTCACCGACCCCGCGCCCCCGCCGGCTCCGTCCTGCGTCCTTGCCCGCAAAGCCGAAAGGCCCGCCTTGCGGCGGGCCTTTCGAGCAGGAGTTGCGGAGCGAACGCTACGGCGTGAGAATCGCTGCCGTTCCGGGCGCGAGCGACGCGGGCGCGCCTCCGTCGAAGGTGACTTGGCCGCCGTCCAGGACGCCCGATCCGGTGAGCACAACGCTGTGCGCGTAGTTGCCTAGATTCGGAACGCTGACCGTCGCGGTTCCCGGATTCACCACGATCTCGCATGAGCCGACGAGATTGCGCTTGTAGTAGCAGTACGCGTACTGCTGCACGTATGCGCCGCTCGAGGTTTGCAGATCGCTAATCGCGCTCGCCGTTTTCTGCGGCTCCATCGGCACGAACTGCGTTTCGGGCATGACCTTGAATGTGGAGGGCGAGGACGCGAACGACTCTTGAAAGACCGAGTAATTCGGGTCGTACGTCAGCAGGAACGAGGCGTATGCGAACATGCGTAATCCGGTTGCCGTCGATCCGTCGGAGCTGGTTCCGTCCAGATAGCACCAGAATCCGGCGCCCGGCGATTTCCCTTGCGATTTGAGCGCGGAGATCGTTTGGATCTGCGCTTCCTCCTCGGCGGTCCACTGACGATCGTTGTAGCACGCTTCGTACTCGCCGCCGACGATGTTGGAAGCTTGAAGGCCCGCCACTTTCCCCGGTATCGACGACGTCGTCACGGAAAGGGTGTTGATGAGGGTCTGATAGGGTTCGGCCTGAATCGCGCTGTCCATATCGGCCGTCCACGTCGAAGACGAGTAGTTGCACGGCATCGCGCTTACGCCGTAAAACGAATTCGCGTTGTCCATGAACACGAGGTCGAACGGATTGGCATATCCGGGATTCGCGCTCAGCGCATTGTTGGCGTAGTCGTTGACGACGGCCGACATATATGAACCCGCGGCGAAGTTCGTCATGTCCGCAAGGTAGCCGGTGTTGCTATACGTGCGCACGGAATTACCGGAGCAGTCCTTCGCTTGTACGCCGGCATAGCTGCTGGTGATCTCGTTCATGTCGTAGCTGCCGGAACTGTGCGGCATCATCGGATTTGTGTAGAGCACGGTTTTGATGCCGGCGGCGTGCGTCGGTCCGAGCAGCGACGTTTTCGTGTACGCGTACGTTAGGTACGGTGCGTACACGCTCGGACTCGTGCTTTCTTCCGTCGAGCTCCACAAGTACTCCGCGGTTTGCACGTGGGGAGGAACGTACGACGGCGCCGGGACACCAGGTGTCGGCGCAACCGTCGGCACTGGGGTCGGCGCGATAGTCGGCACTGGAGTCGGCGCGAGCGTCGGCGCCGGGCTTGGCGCGATCGTGGGCGAAGCTGTCGCGACTGGGCTCGATACCGGCGCGGGCGTGGCGGTGGACGATGTAACCGGCACGGCGGAAGCCGTCGGAGACGGGCTGGGTGCGACCGAGACGACCGGCGCTATAGACGATGCGAAGATTGCGACCGTGGCCGATCCGATGCCGGTGACGCTGACTTGCTGACCTACGGCTACCGGGCCGCTAAGCGCCGTGGCAGAAACCACCGCGACCGGCAGCGGCGCACCGCTCGTCAGGGTCAACGTGAACCCGTAAGTGGTCTGCTGCTTGACTATCCCGGTGAGCGTAACTTGGCCGGGCGCGCTAGGGAATATGGCGGCGAGTTGCGCTGTGACGCTTACACCGGCTGTGCCGGGACCGCTGGCCTCAACGTAGTCGCCCGCTTTGGGCTTTCCATTGGCATAGGTGGTCGAATTCGTCGTCGTGACCGCCTCATTGCCGTTTGCCGACGTGAGGGTGAATCCGCCGGATGTGCTTGCCGCATATGACCCGCCCAGGACGATCGTGCCCGCCTGCGCGCTAACGGAGCCGCTTGCGGATTGCCGGACGGCAGAGGCTGCGATTTGCGTAGACGAAGCACTCGTTCCGGTGACCTCGACGGCTTCACCAACGAAAGGCGCAGGACCGCCGATGACCGTGCTTGGGTTCGTCAAGACGGATAATTGCCGCCCGTCCACGCTTTGCAGCGAAAAGACCGAAGGCGACCCGATTGCCACGATGGCGCCTTGCACCGTGACGCTCTGATTCGTCGATGTAGGAACCGCGGGCAGGGCGGAAACGCCGCCTGAAGATGAACCGCCTCCACCGCCGCATGCTGAAAGGACAGTTGCTAAAAGCAATGCCGGGATAAGGCGTGGCGCTCGACCGGAGCGGGACATAGGACGTACCCTCTTTATTAAGGAGGGAGGCTCGACTATTACACTATCGGTACGAACCCATAAGATTTTTAGTTACTCGTGCAGCGTGCAAGCAACCGGGATCAGATTGGGCTCTTTGTCCCTATTTTGTGAAACAATGGGGCAAATGCGCGAGAAACGTCCCAATAGTGGGAATCTGCGTAAAACGTTGCGCGTCTGTGACTGCCCGCACGGACAACGCCCGTAGTTCCAGTGCTCACTTGTATCAAGGCGAAGGGGACACCGTGATTACCACTGATACCGCACGCATCTACGTGATCGAAGGGCAAGTTTTATTTGGAAAAGCCCTCTGTCAAGTTTTTTCAATGGATCCGACTCTACAAATCGTGGGGGATTCCGAGAGCGTTACTGCCACCGCACTGATGAAGGCCAAGCCCGACATCATTCTGCTCGACGTCGACGGCGGCGCGCTCGAGCTCGGTGAAGCACTCGCTTCATGCCGCGAAGCGGCACCGCAAGCGCGCGTTTGCGTTCTCTCGATGCGGCCGCAGGCCGAAATGATGCAATGCTGTCTGGCCGCAGGTGCGGACGGCTACATCATCAAGGACGTAACGCCCGCGGAATTAATCCGTGCCGTCAAGATCGTTGCCAACGGAGAGACGTATGTCGATCCGCGCGTCGCCGGAGGATTGCTTCGCCGCCGCAGCATGAGCAACGGCCGGCCCGACATCAACGAACTCTCGGTTCGCGAGACGGAAGTCATCCGGCTTATCGCCGAAGGACTTTCGAACAAAGAGATTAGCGCGCGGCTGAATCTCTCCGAGAAAACCATCAAGAACCACGTCAGCCGGATCTTCTCGAAACTGAATATCTACGCGCGTACCCAGGCGGCGGTGCACGCGATTAAAATGGGTCTGGTCTAGCGCTTTTCCACGAAACCGAACGCAAAAGGGATGTGCCTTGCGGCACATCCCTTTTGCTTTGAGGCGGACGAACCGCGTTATTTGAACGCGACGATGCCTTGCCCGATGCTCATCGTCGACGGCGGGGCCGGTCCACTTGCGGAGACCGTTCCGCCATCCAGAATGCCGCTGCCGCTAATGGTCAACGTATGCGTGTAACCACTGTACGGGAATGCCGCGGGGCCGCTGCGATCGACGGCGACGACGCAGGCGCCCACGAGTTGACCCTTCAGGTAACACGCGTTGTACTGGCGCGCGTACACGCCCGTCGAAGTGCGCAGGTACGATACGTCGCTCGGCGCGGAGACGACGGGATTGAGCGCTACCAGCTGGCTTTCGGGGAAGACGTGCAGGCCCGAGGGCGTGGCGTATTCTTCGCCGAGAACCGCGTGGTTCGGATCGTATGAGAGCAGGAACGATGCCAGCGTGAACAAGCGCGGACCGATCGAGCTGGACGCCGAGTACGTGTCGCGGGCCATGCATTCGAAGTATTTGGCTTGCCGCATAACGTTGAGCTCGGTGTTCTCGATGTGGATCCAGCTATTGCCGGACATCGTGGTCTGACTGTTGTCGCTGTAGCAGTGCTCCATGTTGCCGCCGATCGACATCTTCGATTGCAGCATGCCGAGATCGGGAGCGTACATTGTGGTCAAGCTCGACGGGAAAATGTTAAGCCCGTTCGAGAGAATGCCCAGCGGCGAGGTGTTGTTCGCGGCGATGAAGCCGTTGATCCACGAGCTGTCCGTGTAGTTGCACGGCTTGCCATTCGGGTATGTGGCGTACGGCGAGAGGGCGCCGGCATTGTCCTCGAAGATCATATCGAACTTCGCTCGCGAGAGAACGCTCGAGACGTACTGACCAAAGGCCGACTGGTACGTCGTATTGTTCGGATTGACGATCGGGAACGTGTGGCCGCCTTCGGTTTCGGTGACTGTCGTGCCGGTGCAGGTCTTCGCGTACGTCGAACTGGGAAGCGACTCGGTCAAACCGTTTCCTGAGTACACCTTCCCGGCGTCGACGTAGAACTGCGTCTTGATGCCTGCGGAGCGGATCGCCGGCGAGTCGGCGATCGACGTTTGCGCCCAGGACAGATACGGCGCGGCCTGCGACGGCGTGACCGACATCGTCCCGTATTCACCCATGAAGTAATCTGCCGTCAGGACGTGCTTGGGCACGCCGGTCGACGTGGTCGTCGTCGTCGTCGACGTCGTCGTCGAAATCGGCGAGGTGGAAAGCGTGACGCTCGTGGCCGTCAGCGGACTGCCGGAGCCGGTCGCCGAGGCGTAGTAGCCGACTTTGAGCGAGAGGCCGTTATAGTGAAGCGCCGTCGAGCTCGTCAGATAGACGTAGATCGAACCGCTGCTTTCTTGAAGCTGGAACTTCGTCGCGCTCGTGCTTACCCACGAAATTTTGCCGGTCACCGTGGTGCCGGAGCTCGTCGTGCTCGTACTGGTCGAGATCGGCGAGGTGGAGAGCGTCACGGACGTCGCCGTCAGCGGCGAACCCGTGCCCGTGGCTTCGGCATATTCGCCGATTTTCGGAGTAAGCCCGTTGTAATTCAGCGTGGTGCCGCTCGTAATGTACACGTAAATCGAAGATCCGCTGCTCTCTAACAGTTGGAACTTCGTCGCGCTCGTGCTTACCCACGTAATTTTTCCCGTCACTGTTGTATCCGACGTCGTTGTGCTCATCGACGTCGTCGGCTCTCCGGGCGAGCCGAGCCCGGTCAAGCCGGGAGACTGATCAGACGCAACAGGTGGAGTTGCGCCCGAACCCCCACCGCTACAGCCTGTAGCCAAAATTGAAAACCCGAGCACTCCGAAGAGTGCCAGGGCGCGCACAGTATGCATGAATCCTCCCCATTGCTGTAATGGCGCGCAAGTACAGCGAGGGAACTACGGACTATGCCCGAGAGTTCCCCGGAGAGAGGCGGCTGCTATGATGCTTTGCTTGCAAGCAAGCCGTCAGCTTGCTTATTACACTCCAACACCGCATCGATCACGTCGCGCACGTCCGCATCGGACATCGTCGTATATAACGGAAGCGAAAGTATGCGCGAGGCGACTCGCTCGGTCGCTTCCAGAGGCGCCGAGAATGCGCGGTATGCGCTGAAATGATGAGTCGGAATGTAGTGAACGCTGGTCCCAATGTTCAGATTTCTTAACTCGTCGATCGCCGCGTCGCGCGAGATCCCGAACGTTTCGCCGTCGATTTGAATGACGAACATGCACCAGCTGTGCACGTCACCTTCACGCTCCGGCAACGCCTGACACTCGATGCCGGGCACATCGGCGAAGGCTTCCAAATAGCGCGATGCGATCTCATTACGCCTCGCCTGCATCGCATCCAGCCGCTGCAGTTGCACGAGGCCCATCGCGGCGGCGAGATCCGGCATGTTGTATTTGAAGCCGGGTTCGCGCACTTCGTACCGCCACGAGCCTTGCTGTGTGTAGCGCTTCCAGGCGTCTTTGTCCATGCCGTGCAGTGAGAGCACGCGCACGCGCTCCATCACGGTATCGTCGTTGGTGAGCAGCATGCCTCCCTCGGCGGTGCACAGGTTCTTGGTTGCGTAAAAACTATATGCGGCAAGGCGCGAATGCGTACCGGCCCAAGTGCCGCGGTCGAGCATGCCGGCCGCATGGGCGGCGTCTTCGATGAAGATGATGCCGCGGCGTTCGCACATCGCCGCAAGCGCCTGTGCATCGTGGGGACGGCCTGCGTACGGCATGGCGATAATCGCGCGGGTTTGAGGCGTGATCGCACGCTCGAATTCCTCCACACCCGCCGTTAGCGTTTGCGGATCGACGTCGCAGAAGACGGGACGCGCGCCAACTTCGAGCGTGCACTGCGCGCCTGCGACGAAGGTTAGCGAGGGCATAACGACATCATCGCCTTTGCCCACGCCCGCTGCCAGCAGGCCGATATGGAGAGCCGCCGTGCAACTGTTCACGGCGACGGCATGTTTCACACCCGCCGCCGCGGCAAACGCTTGCTCGAATTCACGGACCTTCGGGCCCGTCGTCAGCCAACCGTTGCGGATGCATTCCTCGACCGCGTCCGCTTCGGGCGTGCCGGTGTCAGGTCGGCAGTACGGCAAAAACGTCTCACGCATCAGCGGGCGAGCCCTTTAGCGATAGACGCGTGTTGCGCACGAGCACGGCAAACATAAAAGCAAGCCACAGATACTTGGTCTCCATTTGCAAAGCGAACAAACCGGCGACGAAGAGGCCTGCGATAGCAGCCTCCGAGGCGATTCGCATCGGATACCGGTAATCCGATGCGTCGATATGCCGGAGCACACGGAATTGCGACCACCACCCCAGTAGCAGCAGAACGAGGCCGATTACGCCAAGCTCTACGCCGGCCTGCAGCAGAATGTCGTGCGGCGCGCGGCTCCAACCCGCGAAGAACGGCTGAAAAACGCGGATCAAAGCGTGATTGTACGCGTCCGGGAAATTGCTGTACCCAGCGCCGAACAGCCAATTTTCTTTGAACGCGAGCCAGCCGACTTTCCAGATGTCCGTGCGCCCGGCGCCGCCGTCCGAGAGCGCTTGAGTCCAGCGCTCCGCGAAACTCGGGCCGCTCTTTATGACGATCAGAGCAAGGAATGCCACGAAGACGCCGGCCAGGGTCCAACGCTTGCGGTGATGCGCGATGACGTACGCTGCCAACGCCACGAAGGCGAGTTCCGGACCGCGCGCGCCCGTGAGGATCATCACCGGAAGCATGAGTGCGAGCGAGACCAGCATGGCGAGCCGCGACATGCCGCCGCGCGTGAAGAACAGCGTGGCCAGCGCGATCGCGATCGGCAGCAGCAAGGCGGCCGCAAAATGATCGGGATTGACCTGCACGGAGTCGTTGCGCAGCCAGAGGCGGTCCTCGGTGTTTGCCATGCCGCGGCTGTAGAGGAAGAGCATGTACGCGCAGGCCGTTGCAGCGCCCGCCACGATCGCTGTGCCTACCGTACGCAGCGTAGCGGCGTCGATGCGCAGCATCGAAACGACGACGTACAGCCCGAACAGCGCGAGCATCGTCGGGAGCATCGAGAGCGTTTCTTTCGTGTCGATCGCCCAGAACGTGCTCGAGACGGTCCAGAGGAAATACAGGAGCCACACCGCAACGGCGCGCGGCGGATCCGCAAAGCGTTTGGTGCGTAGGATGTAAAAGATGAGCGCGGCGCCGCTGGCGGCGCCAACGAGCAGCGTGATCGTCGAGCCTGTACCCGACTGCGTCGTCATCGCGAGCAGCGGATCGAACGGCGTCAGAAACGCATACAGACTGAACGGAAAGAGGATCGGCGCGACTATCGCCGCGGAGAGCAGAACGGGTCCGAAGACTGCCCCCAGCGCGAGCACGGCACCGGTCTTGGTACCGGCGAGCGAGACGCCGAACCAGGCTGCGACGAGCGCGACAAAGGCGATCGCAGCGCCGCCCAGCGCCGTCGCGCGGCGGCCCGAATCGCGGAAATATGCTACCATTCGGGGCTATTGTATGTCCGGCACGGCCGGCGGCGGCAGTTGGGAACGGCCCCTGGCGGTGGGAAGACGGCCCTAGTGAACGGGGCGCAGCAGGCGCCGCCCGTCCCGCAGCAAGCGGCCGGCGAACGCGAAATACAGCGAGAAATCGCCGGAAGTAGGTACCAGCATCTCGCGCCAGCCCAGAGCGGACACGCGGCCGAAGTATACAAGCGCCAGTGCTTGGCCGGCGATGTAGCCGGCCGTGGAACCGAGCGCCGCACCGACCATCCCATAGCGGTGGATCAGCATCAACGTCGTGGCGATGCAGATTACGGCCGACACGGAAGCCAGCCAAAACGCTACCTGTGGGCGCCCGAGTTTCAGGGTGAAATAACTGGATACCGGACTGCTCAGCGAAAGCGCGAGCACGCCCACTAACAGCACGTCGAACGCCGGTACGAGCGGCAAAAAACGGGTGCCGTAAATCGCGCCGATCAGCGGTGCCGCGAAGACGAGGAGCGGAACGCAGACCGCAAGCGCCACGAGCAGATTGTTGCGGACGCAGCGCGCGGTAAGCAGCCCGGCGCCCCGGATATCCAAGCCGCCGATGTGCGGCGAGGTCACGAGCGCCGCAACTTGCGTAGGAACTAATAGGCTTTCCGCAGCCGAAACCGCGATGCCGTACATTCCGAGCGCCGCCGCCGGCAAGAACAAAGCGACGATGTAGAGGTCCACGCGGTAGTTGAGCAGCGAGACGACGTACACGGCGCTCACGCGCGCGCAGAACCGGACGTATTCCGCGAAACCCACCCGATCGCTGCCGGTAAGCCGCGTGCGCGAGTCGATCAGCACGGCTGCCGTCGCGACGACCGCGGCGAGCGCCGTAGCGCCTATCCACGCGGCGATCGCAATCTGCGGCGTCTTGGCGAAGAGAACAAAACTGAGCCCGATAGCGGCGATCGTCAGGAACGTCTGCAGCGCGGTTAACGTCGTCGTGAAGCGCACGCGCTTTACGCCTATCGCATATCCGGTCGCGACGTTGAGCAACGCGAGCGAAGGAAGCACGGCCGCGGCGGGCGGCGCCGCCCACTGCTGACCGGTCAAACCGGTTATAACAAAGAGCAAACCTGCCGCAATTGCCGCGAGGATTGCGGCACAGCCGAACACCGGCAGCAGCACCTGCCGCGCTGCATTGCGGTTCAATAAGAAATAGCTGGTTGCGCTGCTCAGACCGCCGAAAGCGGACGCGACCAGCGCCGCTTCCACGCCGGGAAGCGCGTAGATACCGCGGCCGCCCGGACCCAGCATGCGTGCGGTGAGCACCGTCAATCCCGCCGCCATGCCGATATTGAGCAAGCGTACGGCGAACGTGTAGAGTCCGTCGTACATCACGCGGTGCGCGCGATCAAACTGCACGATGGAAAAGTACTTCGGCGACCGTTTTAAGCAAAATAGCGGTATCGAGCACCGGCGAGGAACGCTCGACGTAAAAGAGATCGTAAGGCAGAATGGATGCGACTTCGTCCGGCTGCAAGTTCCGTTTGCCGTACAGCTGCGCCCAGCCCGTGATTCCGGGCGTGACGACATGGCGCTGATCGTACGAAGGCAGTTCGGCTGCGAAACGCTGCGCGAACTCTACCATCTCCGGGCGCGGGCCGACGATAGACATCTCGCCTTTGAGCACGTTGATCAGCTGCGGCAATTCGTCGATGCTCGTGCGGCGCAGAAGAGCCCCGATCTTCGTGATCCGGGTATCGCCCGGGCGCGCCCATTCGGAACCGGCATCGCTGCGCATCGTGCGGAATTTGATCACGGAGAAAATGCGCCCGTCGCGGCCCACGCGGCGCTGTCTGAAGAAGACCGGTCCGCGTGATTCCGCGGCGATTGCGATGCTCGCTACCAGCATAACGGGTGCGGCGAGCGGCAGCACCGCAAGAGCAACCGCGATATCGAAGAGCCGTTTACCAAGCAGATACCCCACGGATTCGCGGTCGTGCCACGCACGCGGGGTGATCGTCCCGATGCCGGCGCGCGGCACGGCGGCGCCGCGGCGCTCGATATGCAGCCGGATGCGAAGCACCGAGGTTCCCAGCGCGCACAGCGCGAGCGCGAGGAGAATCTCGCCGGCGGCAATCTGTCCGACGGCGGCGAGGATTAAAAGAACGGGTATCGCACCGCACAGCACGCCCGTGCACGCGTAATACGCCTCGTCGTGCGGCCGAACGGCGTACGATCGCCGGTAGAGTCCGCAAAGGGCGAAGCATCCGCAGATCACTACGACCATGAGCACGGCGCCGCCGAAGGCGTTGGGGGCGCTGCTGAGTGCGAGCAGCGAGCATGCGAATATTATCGCTGCATCGGCGCCGAACAAGACCGCGCGCCGCCGTCCCGTCAAATGCTCCGGCAGTTTCTCTGCATGCTGTGCCGCGCGCGCGGCGGCAAGCGCGGGCTGATCCAATCTGCTCTCCATCATCGCGTTCCTCCGTTTTACGCGCGGGCCAGCGTACGCCGCACCGTGCGGTATACGTTCAAAGGCGTGCGCGCAAACGCATATTCGTTGTAGCGCACGTCCTGCGCGCCGAGATCGCGCTTGAAGCGGGCAACGCCGGGAAGACCCTCGCTCGATCCCAAGTTGTACCAGTGCATTCCACGCGATGCGGCGGCACGCAGCAGCGCGAAATTGAGCGCATTACTCGGACGCAGCCGGCCGTACTCCGCAAGCATCGCCGCGCTCCAGAAGAAGAACTCGCTCGATCCGTAAAACACGATGCCGCCCGCGATCGCCTTGCCTTCGGCGTGGGCAAACCAAATCTCGACGTCCTCACCGCCGTAACGCACGAGCGCTTCGATCAAGGCTTTGCGCCGCACGGGCTCGGGAATACCCCAGCGCTTCGCCGATTCGCAGAGCAGTTCGTAGTATGTTTGCGCCGCGCCCGGTTCGCGCGAAACCGCGCAGGTCACGCCACGCCGTTCCGCTTGTCCCGCCATGCGGCGGTAACAGCCGTCCACTCCGGCGAGCGCGGCATCCAAGCCGTTCGAGAGATCGATGACGCCCGTTTCATGCACCGCCGAGGGACGGCCCGCAAGGCCTGGGCCCAGCGGCCATGGCGTTATCGCGATGGAATGTGCGTAGCGCAATGCTTCTTTGATCGCACGCTGGGCGCTCTCCGCGTCGGCCATTGTTCCGTCTTCGTACATGAAGCACGAGTAGCCGCCGAGCGGAAACGCGGTGAGGTGGCGCAAACTCAGCGCCGAACGCTGTTCGCACAGTACCGGAAGAAGCACGGCGCGGTCGCGCCCCGAACGGATGCGCAGCAACACGGGTGCCGTTCCCGGCTCTGTTTCACTGAGCGCCATAGCCCATGCCGGACGTGCGAAAAAGGTGGGCGCGGGGTGCAGCGCGTCAAAGGCCTGCCATTCGGCCAGAGTCAACCGTTCGATCATGGCGTTTGCACCGCCGGTGCGACCGGCAGCATCCCTTCGGCGGCCTCGTCCCACGATCTCGCGATCGCGCTGATGCATTTCTCGGGAAGATATTCATTGCGTACGAATTGCGCTGCCTGGGCTTGCGCGTGCAATTCGCCGCGTTCGTGCTGTTCGAGTAGCGAGCTAATCTGACGCTCCATTTCCTCATACGTGGCAATGCGCCGCACGAACGGCAGCGGCTGCGTCCACAGCACGTGTCTACCGAACGAGAGCGCTTCCAGCACCATTAGTGAAAGACCGTCGCGGGGCGTGTAGCGGATCAAGACGCTGACGTTTTCGTAAAGGTCCGTGAGACTGTTGCGCCAGCCGAGATTCTCGGCTTCCACGCCCGGCGGCACATCGATGCTGCCGCCGCCGACGATGACGTATTTGATAGCCTTGCCGCTCAGCCGCTTCATGAGCCGCTCGAATGCCGGTTGGCCGTAGAAGTCGCCGCGCGTTCGCGGCACGTAGAGCAGCACCGTAAATTGCTCGGGCAACGGCGGTAACACGTTGGAATGCGTGCGCGGGGGAAGCGGCGCGATGTTTGCGTCGAAGCCCAACGCCTTAAGCTGGCCGGCCGTCCAATTTACTTCCGCCAGATGACGTACGTTCGGCGCCGCGAGCAGCGCGCGCAGTTCCGGATCGACCGCAAGACGAGCGATGTCCGAGCCGACCCAGTGAATGACGCGTGGTTTCCCGAGCATTCCGGCAAGCCGGTGCAGGAGGCGATCGCTGGCCGCGCTGCCGATGGAATACCACACGTCGCTCGTGGCCATCGTTGCCGCAGAGGTCAGCAGTTCCAGCCGCGAGTTCGTGCGCATCATGCGCGCGTCCCATTCCGGCACGAGTTCTTTGGCGTGGCGCACGACGTCGCCGCAGAATAATCCGAGCCCCGAAATCGCTACGCGGCGCTTAGCCACGCTGTGCCGGCCGTGCGCTTCATCGACGGCCCAATCGAGCGTTTGCGCCATCTTCGCCGCGACGTCGGCGCGCGAAAAATGCGAAAGGACGTACTCGCGGCCGCCTTCATTCAACTCGAGCGTCCCGGCCGCGTGCGCGGCTATCAGATCGCGCAGCTGCGCCAGCGTTTCGGCAGGTCCGGAGGCTACCCGGACGTGGGGGATGTCGTAATTCCAAATGACGTGGCGCGCGCGCGATAGCGCTTCGAGCACGAGCACGGACATGCCGTCGTGTTCGGGCTGGCGCAGCAGCACCGTACAATTGTCCAATCGCGTCTGCATGTCGGAGACGTGTCCGTGGAAGCGCACGTTTTGCGGCGCGTCGGGACTGCGGCCTCCCGCACCGACGACGTCGAACTCGATATCGGGAAGCGTACGTGCTACTTCGTACACGAGGGCTTCTCCGTAAAAATCGCGGCGCGGTTCAGGAAGATACGTCAGCACGCGAAAACTTTGCGGCAGCGGTTTCACCGGCGCGCCGGGATTCATGCCGGCCACCGGCACGTACTGCGCCTCGATCCCCAAATCGTGCAATTCGTCCACGAGCCAAGGAGCGACCGCGAGATGAACCATGCGTTCTTGCTTGATCATCTCCAGGTCGAACGGGTTTGAACGGGCTTTGATCACATCGCTCCCGGCCCAGATGACAATCACCGGAACGTTGAAGCGTTTGGCGACGATGGAGAGCGCGGCATTGGGCGCCGGACCGCCGAAGCAAATCAGCGCGTCGGCCTTGCGCAGTGCGAGTAGCGCGCGCAGCGTTCCCGTGCGCGAGCTGCCGTACGCGCGCAGATGCCAGCCTTTGGACGCTGCGTTCAGCACGTCGGCGAGAAAGCGGGCATGGTAATCGAGTCCGACGACGACGGCACGGCGGCGGGTCATCCCGCGCTATCCGTCATTTTAGCGATAGACATCAGTTCGCTGCGCGTAAGCGGTCCCGGATGAATGGACTGGATCCGGCCGGCTGCATCGATCGAAATCGTCGTAGGAATGAACCGGGCGCCGAAGATCCGGTGCGTGACCCCCGTCGTATCTATATAGATCGGATACGGAAGAGCAAATTCATCGATAAACCGGGTGACTTGCGCGCCGCTTTCCTCTTGATCTATGCCAATCACGTCCACGCCGCGCTTCGCCAGCTGCCGCGCCGCATCGGCGACGTCCTGCGCTTCACCGCGGCACGGTTCGCACCACGTCGCGAAAATGTTGATGATGGTGGGGCGTCCGCTCGCGACGAGCGTAAACGGCGAGCCGTTCAGGGACGAGAGATGAATAGGACGCAGCGAATCGCCCGCGTGCAGCGGCGGTTTGGGATGGTGGTGCTCCCAGTAGCGCACGCCGGGGGCGAGCGCGACCAGCGCGGCGGCCGCGAACAACCAGCGGGCGGGCACGATCCTCATGTCTCCGTTGTATCAGAAAGCGCGGCAGCCCGCGTGACCCAGGCGAGCAAAAACGTTTGGGCCTCCTGCACTAACGGTGGAGCGTGATGCCGACCTTTTCCTCAACGTGCCGGGACGATGCCCTCTCACGAGGTCGGTCTCCCTCCGCGTACGATAGTTCAAAATCCAATTGAAAGTGGTGAATGCCGTGTTACACCAGCCTCGCCGGCTCGGGAAGATTTTGATGAGTGCCGCTCTCGCCGCCCTGTGCTTTGGGAACGCCCAGGCGCAAGCGACGGGTACCGTCATTCATCCCGGCGATCAGCTCAGCGTACAAGTGTACGGCGATCAAACGTTGACGCAGACCGTCACGGTGCTCAACGACGGTACGATCGCTTATCCGCTTATCGGGCAGGTGCCGGTCGCCGGCAAGACCCCCGCACAAGCGGCCGAGACGCTGAAAAGCCGTCTTCTCAAATTCGTGCGGCATCCTGTCGTCACGATCGCGATTTCGCAGCTCGCGCAGCCCAACGTCATGGTGCTGGGCGACGTGAAAAATCCGGGCAAATATCAGTTGCGTTCGGACGCGCACCTTTCAGATGCTATCGCTGCCGCCGGCGGCTTGACCGACATCGACGGTGATTATCCGAACGCGCGCATAAGCGACCCGAGCGGTCATGTGACCCAGGTTTCGCTGCAACAATTGCTCCGCAACGGCAACGTGCAGGATGACGAGCGCCTCGGTGAAGGCGACGTGGTCTACGTGCCCGGACCGGTGCAGTTTTACGTAAACGTCACGGGCGCCGTCGATCATCCCGGGCCCATTCAAGTCAACCAAGGCGACAATCTTGCCGTCGCCATTGCCAAGGCGGGCAACAGCGTCAACGCGCAATCCGACCTGAACCACGTGCGGTTGATCCGCACCGGCGCGGACGGAAAAGAGCAAACGGAAGAGATCAACCTCTACCAGGCGCTGCAAGACAACAATCAATCGGTGAACGTCGCATTGCGTAAAGGCGACACGATCTACGTTCCCCAAGCGCGTCAAAAGACGAATGGGAACATTTTGAGCGGTCTGCTCTACGTACTGACACGTTTCATACCGTAACCGGAGGACGATTCGAAGATGCTATCGCTGCCCGCCGGGCAATCGGCGACCACCGCAACCGAACCTACGCAGCAACTCAGCGGCGTCGTGCGCACCCTGCAACGGCGGATGCGCCCCATGATCGCGATCTTCCTCGGGTTCGTAGGATTGGTCCTGATCTTCTCGCTACTCGTGCCGAAGAGCTACACGGCCGAAACCAAAGTCATCGCCGGCAACTCGAGCGCCCTGCCAAGCGGAAGCGACACAAACGCGAACAGCCAGCTTCCCGTGCTCAACGCACTGCTTGCCGCTTCCGGCGTGCAAAGCGCGGAAACGTATGTAGAGCTCTTTCAGGAAACACCCGTCGCGCAGCAAGTCTCGCAACAGCTCGGTCTGAAGATGGGCGCGAAAGAACTGCTCTCGCACGTCTCGGTGCGGCCGGTGAGCAACACCTCGATTATCGCGCTCGCGGTCACGTGGTCGAATCCCAAAACCGCCGCGCTCGTGGCGAACACGTTCGGCTCCGTCGTCGTGGATCGTCAACGTCAGCTCGTCTCCTCTCAGGCACAGCAAGCGATCGACTTTTTGAAGACGCAGCTGCCCCAGGCGAACAAGACGATGCACGACGCTCAGATGAAACTCGCTGATTTTGAAGCCAAGCATCACATCACGGATATTAACGCGCAAACCCAGTCGTACATCAGCTCGCTCGCGACGCTGGACGGCGACATTGGCAAGACGCAGGCCGACGAGCAACAAGCCAAAGCGCAGCTCGCCAGCGCTCAGTCCGCGCTCTCGCATACCTCGGCGACTATCACCGGCGGCACGACCGTCGCCACGAATCCGGTCCTGCAACAGCTCCAGACACAGCTCTCTCAGGTCGACGTGCAATTGCAGACGGCCGAAAAGGAGTACACGGACCAGCATCCTACGGTAATCGGGCTCAAGCAGCAAGAAGCGCAACTGCGCAATGAGATCGCAAAGCAGCAATCGACGGTGGTCGCGAACACGAACACCGTTCCGAATCCGCTCTATCAACAGCTGCAGCAGCAACAGGCGCAGTATCAAGCGCAGATGGCCGCGGACCAAGCGCAGCTTTCGGCGCTCACCAAGCAGCGCGATCAGATGAACCCGACGCTGCAGAAACTGCCTGCGCAGGCCGCGATTCTGGCGGATCTCCAGCGCAACTCGCAATCCGCGCAAGACGTGTACACGGCGCTGCAACAGAAGTATAACAACGCAAGCATCGCACGCGACACCGCGCTCAGCGACGTCACCGTGACGCAGCCGGCGACGCCGGGGAGCACTCGTGTATCGCCGAACCTGATGCTCAACCTCGTGCTCGGCGTGATCCTCGGATTGGCGCTCGCCGTCGTCGGCGCGTTCGTCATCGATTATCTCGACGGCAGCATCAAAGACGAGCGCGAAGTGGAAGAAGAACTGGCGCTCCCGCCGCTGGCGCAGATTCCGCTCGTGCGCATGCGCAACGGCGTGGCCGCGCTGCCCTGGGTGCGCACGCTCACGGTCGAATCGTTCCTGCAACTCGTTACGTCGATCAAGTACGCCAGCGACTCGAAACTCGAAACGCTTGTCGTCACAAGCCCTTCGCAAGGCGACGGTAAATCCACCATCTCGCTCAACGTGGCCCTCGCGATGGCGGAGCTCGAACCGCGCGTTCTGCTGGTCGACGCAGATCTGCGCCGTGCCTCGATTCACACCAAACTCCACATGAAGAACGAGCGCGGACTCTCCGACGTGCTGGTAGGCCGCGCACGCCTCACCGAGGTGGCGCAAAAGACGAAATATCCGGGTTTGGATATTCTTACCAGCGGCACGCCGACGCCCAACCCCATCAAGCTGCTGGAGTCGCCCCGCATGGACGATCTTCTGCGCGAGGCCTCCGAACATTACCGGTGCGTCATCGTCGATACGGCGGCGCTCAGCGTAAACCTAGACGCGGCCGTGGTGTCGCGCAAAGTCGACGGAACGGTCGTGGTGCTCTCTTCCGGTCAAACCGATCTGCGCGAGGCGAAGACTGCCCTTCGTCGCCTCCAGCAAGTCGGTGTAAAAAACATCCTCGGCTTCGTACTCAACCGCGTAGTGCCGCGCCGTTCAGATTACGGCGCGTACGAACTCGGCCCCGGTGAGTCCGCGGTTGAAGAAGAGCCCATGATCACGGCATGATGCATCGGACAGTTACTACTACGACATTGTGACGATCGATCAAAGACAAACGACAAACGTGAAAGTACACGTCATCGAGCCGCAGGAGCTCTTCGTCTCCAGTCTCACCGAGGTTTTTCAAGATCTCGGTTTGACTGTAGACCGCTTCGCGGGAGAGCCGAACTTCCGCCAGCTGCTGGAAGAGCCGCCCGATCTCGTCTTCATCGACGTAGATTTTACGGCGCAGGAGCCGCTTAAGTTCATTACGCTGCTGCGCACGCTGCTGCCGAAAGCGCTGATTGCGGTTTACACGAGCATGCGCAGCGCCGAGTGGGCGAAGACTTGCCACTTCTCGGGCGCGAACGCCGTGTTGACCAAAGCGGCCGATCGCGGAGAAATCGTGCGCGGGTTGCGCCAAATGATCGACACGGGCCAATTTACCGACGTGCGATTGCGCGATACCCTTTCCTCTTAACCGGCACTGGAAACAAAACAGCCCGGGTGTTCGCACCCGGGCTGTTTTGCGTCGAGACCCCTGGGGTTAGAACGCGGTGTTGGAGATCCAAACCGCCGTGGCGTATACGGGCGAGGTTTGCGAACCGGTAGCCTTCGCGTACTCACCGGGCTTCGGCGTTCCGCTGTAGTTGAGTTGCGTCGAGTTCGTGTAGTACACATAGATCGACGTACCGTTGCTTTGCTGCAATTGCAGTTTCGTAGCGCTCGAGCTCACCCACAGGATCTTGCCGGTGACCGAGTACGCTGCGGGCGCAGGTGTCGCCGTTAAGCTGAGCGGGGCGGCAGTGGGCGCCGCGGCGGTCGGCGTTGGCGACGGCGCCGGAGCGCTGGTCGAGAGCGTTGCGGTCGTCGCATACAGCGGATTCGTTCCGGTGCCCGTCGCGGCCATGTATTCACCGATCTGCGCCGAGGTCAGCGAATTCGTCAGATACACGTACGTCGTGGAACCGTTAGCGAGGAGCAGCTGGAATTTTGTAGCGCTCGTGCTGATCCACCGGATCTGGCCTGTGACGGTGGTTCCCGTCGATGTCGAGATCGTCGAAGTAGGCGCCGCTGTTGCCGTCGCGGTTACCGGCGTCGGCGAGGGCGCCGGCGTCGCAGTTTGGCCGATGAGGATGACGGCCGTTTGCGGAGCGAGCGTCGTGACCGGTCCGCCGTTGAAGGTTACGCTTCCGCCGTCGAGCACGCCCGCACCGCTGATCGCCATCGAGTGCGCATACGTGTTCGGAATGCTCACGCTCGTGCTTTGCGGATTCACCGCGATCTCGCACGCGCCTACCGGCGTGCCGCGATAGTAGCACGAATTGTATTGACGCACGTACGCGCCCGAGGACGTTTTCAGATCGGATATCTGCGAGGGCTGGCTGACAGGGTCGAGCGGAACGAATCCCGTCTCCGGAAAGACGTGGAACGTGGACGGCGTCGAGAACGATTCTTCGAACACCGAGTAGTTCGGATCGTAGGTGAGCAGGAACGACGCATACGCGTACATGCGGTACGGAATCACCGTGGTCGAGTCTACGGTCGTGTTGTTCAGGTAGCACCAGAAGCCTGGGCCGGCGGCTTTGCCTTCGCTCTTGAGCAGCGCGATGGTTTGCAACTGCGCCATTTCTTCAGAGAACCAGTGTCTGTCGTTGAAGCACTCTTCGTACTCGCCTCCGACGATGTTGGAGGCTTTCAGCCCGGCGACCTTATTGGGAACGCTGGATTCGCTCGTCGAAAGCGTATTGACGATCGTCGGATACCCGCTGGCCGCCAGCGCGTTGTCCATGCCGGCCGTCCAGGTCGAGTCGCTGTAATTGCACGGCAGCGCGCTCAGGCCGTAGAACGAATTCGCGTTGTCTACGTATACGGCGTCGTACGGACGCGAGGAACCGGGGTTCGCCGAAATCATGGCGTTGACGTAGTAATCTTCGTCCGCCTTGACGTACGCGGCCGCACTCGAGTTACGAACGTCGGTCAGGTAGCCGCTGCCGCTCCAAGACGTCACCAGGCTGCCCGTGCATGTCTGCGCGCGCACGCCGGGATATGATTGATCCATCAGCGTCTTGTCGTACTGCGTTCCGTGAGGCATCAACGGGTTCGTATACACGATCACTTTGATGCCCGTGGCCTTTACGCTCGCTGCGAGCGACGGCTTCACGTAAGCCCACGTGAGGTACGGCGCGTACGTTGACGGATTCGTAGAAAGCTCTGTCGAGCTCCACAAATATTCACCCGTTTGCACATGCGCAGGCACCGCTTGTGTGGTAGTCGAGGCTGCCGTGCGGCTGTTGGAAATTGCGGAGGGGATCAGCGCGCCGGCTCCGCCGGACGCACCGCCGCTGCATCCCGCGAACGCAGCAGCAAAAAGAGAAACCGTGGCGAGTTGTAAGAGACGCTTCGTCATCGAAAACAGTGGTCGGCGTCCGCGGGCATGTTATTAGAACATCTAGAGAAAGTTTACGAATCCAACTTGCACAAACGCGAAACATACGGATCGTCAGCGCATTCTTAACGCCGAGGGCCTGCGCAAGGCCGAATCGAACGCTAGGCGACCGTGACCGTCACCGACCTGCCCAAACAGTACGATCCGAAAGCCGTCGAGCCGCGTTTGTACGCGCGATGGGAAGCCGCAGGCTATTTTCACGAGGAGCCGGACGCGGCGCGGCCGCCGTTCATCATCTGCATGCCGCCCCCGAACGTGACGGCGCGCGCTCACTTGGGGCACGGATCGACCTACACGCCGATGGACGTACTTACGCGCTTCCACCGCATGCTGGGCGATAACGCCGATTGGCTGCCCGGCACGGATCACGCCGCGATAGCCACCGAGACGGTGTTGCTCCGGCAACTTGCAGGCGAGGGTGAGACGCGCGAATCGCTCGGCCGCGAGCGCTATTTGAAGCGCGCTTGGACGTGGTCGCAGGAAACCGGCGGCACGATCGACCGGCAATTCCGCTCCGCCGGCTTCGGACCCGATTGGCAGCGCAGCCGCTTCACGATGGACGAAGGGCTCTCGAATGCGGTGCGCCGTGTCTTCGTACAGCTTTACCGCGAAGGGCTGATCTACCGCGGCAAACGCCTGGTGAATTGGGATCCGAAAGCAAAGACGACCATTTCAGATGCGGAAGTCGAGCACGAGGAACGCGACGCGACGCTTTGGCGCATCCGCTATCCCTTTGCGGAAGGCGAGGGCGGTATCGAAGTCGCCACGACGCGCCCGGAAACGATGCTCGCCGACGTCGCTATTGCCGTTCACCCGGACGACGAGCGCTATAAGGCGCTTATCGGCAAACGCGTGCTCGTGCCGCCGATGCTGGAGCGCACGATCCCGATCCTGGCCGACGCCGCAGTGGAGAGCGAATTCGGGACCGGAGCGGTAAAAGTCACGCCTGCGCACGATCCCACGGATTACGAGATCGGTTTGCGGCACTCGCTGGAAATGCCGTCGGTACTCGACGTCGAGGCGAAGATCACAAGCGCAGAGATCGCCGTCGGCCCTTACGAGGGCATGGACCGCTACGACGCGCGCAAAGCGATTGTCGCGGATCTGCGCGAGCGCGGCTTGTTGATGGAAGAAAAAGCGTACCGTCACGCCGTCGCAATTAGCCATCGCACCGGCGAGGTGATCGAACCGCTGCTCTTGCTGCAGTGGTTTCTCAAGATGGAACCCCTCGCGCAAGCCGGACTGCAAGCCTATCGGGACGGGCGCGTGCGTTTCGTGCCCGAGCGTTACGGGCGTACGTACGAACAGTGGCTCGAAAACATTCGGGACTGGAATGTCTCGCGTCAAGTTTGGTGGGGTCACCAGCTGCCGGTCTGGTACACGCCCTCCGGCGAGATCGTCGTGGCCGAAACGGAAGCCGAGGCGCTGGAAACCGCGCGGACGCAGTACGGAACGCTCGAGCTCACGCGGGATCCCGACACGCTCGACACATGGTTCTCGAGCGGACTCTGGCCGTTCTCTATTTTGGGGTGGCCCGAAGAGACGCCGGAACTCACGCACTGGTATCCCTCGCAAGTCCTGATCACGGGCGGCGACATCATCTTTCTGTGGGTCGCGCGCATGGTGATGCTCGGTTTGAAGTTCATGGACGAGGTGCCGTTCAAAGACGTTTTCGTGACGCCCACCGTCTTTGACGCGCAAGGCCGCAAGATGAGCAAGTCGCTCGGTAACGCCATCGATCCGATGGACTTAGTCGACAAATTCGGGGCGGACGCGTTCCGGATGGGCGTGATGCGCCAAATGCGCCTCGAAGCGCAAGAGATCCGCTTCCAAGAATCGCGCTGCGAAGAAGCCCGCAATTTCAACAACAAGATTTGGAATGCGACGCGCTATGCGCTCGCGCTGCCCGAAGGTTTGCCGCGCGCGATGACGCTGCCGGCGCAGAGCGAACTGACGCTCGCGGATCGCTGGATTCTCACGCGTCTGCACGATACTGTGCAAGATGTTACGGCCGCGTTCAACGGTTACGATTTCGGCGCGGCGGCCGAGACGCTCTGGCGTTTCGTCTGGTACGAAATCTGCGACTGGTACGTCGAAGCGACGAAAGACGCCGGCGCCAAAGCCACGCGTGCGGCCGTGCTTTCGTTCGTGCTCAACAACGCGATGCGGCTGCTGCACCCGCTCGAGCCGTTCATCACCGAAGAAGTGTGGTTGACGATCCCGCACGACGGCCAAACCGTCATGACGGCGGCGTGGCCCGACCCCGAAGAGATTCCCGTGGACCGCGAAGCGGCGGATACGTTCGCCGCCCTACAGCGCGCCGTGGAACGCTTGCGCAACTTGCGCGCGGAGATCGGCATGCAGCCGCGCGACGTCCTCACGCTCGAGGTGCCGGTTTCAGTTCCCGGCACCGTCGCCTCGCTGCTTGCGACCTACACGTTCGGCAACGTGGAGCAGGCGGCGGTCGAGGCGCCGACAATCGCCGAAGCGCTGGGGCTGGTCCAGGGCGTGGCGCCCAAAGGCGTGCTCGCCGAGCGTTATACGAAGGAAGCTGCCCGCCTGCGCAGCGAGGTGGCGCGCGGCGAGGCAAAGCTTGCGAACGAGAAATTCGTAGCGAATGCGAAACCGGACCTCGTGGCGAAGGAGCGCGAGAAGCTGGAAGGCTACCGCGGCGAGCTCGCGCGCGTGGAATCCGCCTTAGAGGAGATGGGAGTACGATGACGGCCTCGACCGTGAAACGGCGCGTTCTTGTAGGAGCGGCCGAGATCGATCGCATTCTGGCGCGCCTGGCCCATCAGATTCTGGAGCCGGAAGACGCACAGAACGGCCTTTACCTGATCGGCATCCGCCGGGGCGGGGAAGCGCTGGCGCAGCGCATCGCCAAGCAAATCGAGCGCATCAGCGGCCGCAAGCCGCCGCTCGGATTTCTCAACATCAATCTGTACCGGGACGACGAGGTGACGCATCAGCTGCCGGAATCGCAGATTCCGGGCGACGTCACCGGCAAGACCGTCGTCGTGATCGACGACGTGCTCTATACCGGCCGCACCGTACGGTCGGCGCTCGACGCTGTAACGGATCTCGGACGCCCGTCCGCCGTGCGGCTCTGCGTTCTGGTGGATCGCGGGCTTCGGGAATTGCCTGTCCAAGCCGATTACGTCGGACGCTTCATCCCGACCAGCCGCCGCGAGCGCGTCGTCGCGGCCGTCCACGCCGAACCTTCGGAGGCGGACGAGGTAGCCATCGTTGCGGACAACGCGTAGTCTCATCGATTT
>JAICWY010000088.1 GCA_025934645.1 Vulcanimicrobiia bacterium | reverse complement strand
CGCCGTAGCGGCCAATTTGGGCCCCAGGTGCAACCGCCGGGCCTCTATAGCGGTTTTAGCGGTTGCCCCAGGACACGGTTTCGTGAGATACTCCTGGCTTCTAGCGCGATCTTTCGAGTGGTCGATATGTTTGCGCCGCCGAAAGATTGGTTTGTATTTCCACCTTTACAGAATTAGCAATTAGCTCCGAGCTCCTTCGTGGAGTCAAAGACCTCGGATACGCCTCCGCCACGCCGATTCAGCGGCTGGCCATTCCCCCGGCCCTAGCCGGCCATGACGTTCTCGCCAGTGCTCCGACCGGCAGCGGCAAATCCGCCGCGTTCGGTATACCGGTGCTCGAAGCGCTGCTTAAGGCTCCCGCGCGTGAAAGCCGCGCGCTGATCCTGGCGCCGACGCGCGAGCTGGCGCAGCAGATTACGGAAACGCTCCGCGACCTCGGCAAACACACGAAGATTCGCGTTGCGCCGGTTTATGGCGGCGTGGGCATGGGACCGCAGATCAAAGCGCTTCGCGGGGGCAGCGAGATCATCGTTGCGACGCCCGGGCGTCTTATCGATCTGATGCAGCAGGGCGAGGCGCGTTTGCAAGACATTCGCATCCTGATTCTCGACGAAGCGGATCGTATGCTCGACATGGGCTTTTTGCCGGCAGTGAAGCGCATCATCGCGAAACTGCCGAAACGCGAGCAGACGCTGTTCTTTTCCGCGACGCTCGGCAGCACCGTCGTTTCGCTCGCAAACGAGTTACTGCAGAATCCCGTTCGCGTGAATTTGGCGCCCACCGCGCTACCGGTCGAGGGTGTCACGCAGTCGGTGTACGCCGTCGAGCAGCATAAAAAGGCCGATTTACTGGTCGAGTTGCTCAAGGACAATTCCATCTTCAGCGCTCTGGTCTTTACCAGGACGAAAGCGCGTGCGGATCGCCTCGCCGCCGTGCTCTCGCGTAACAACATCGGCGCGGAACGCATTCACGGCGACCGTTCACAAGCTCAGCGCACGCGAGCGCTGCAAGCCTTCAAAAACGGACGCTACCGGATTCTTGTCGCGACCGACGTCGCGGCGCGCGGCATCGATATTCAGGATCTCGGCCACGTCATCAACTACGATGTGCCGAACGAGCCGGCGGACTACATCCATCGAATCGGGCGGACGGCTCGTGCTCAAAAGGCCGGCGACGCCATCACGTTCGTGTCGCACGATGAAACCGAGCTGTTCGCGCAGATCGAACGGTCCATCGGCAAACGCCTGGATCGCGCGGAGCATCCCATGAACGACGTGTCGATAAGCAACACGCTCGAAAAAGCGCCGCAAGCGCGCCGCCGAACGTTTCAGCGCCGGCGCCGCTAAGACCAAAAGCGTAGAAATAAAAAGAGCCCGGCATTGTTGCCGGGCTCTTTTTATTAGTTCTGCGTGTTGGCGCCGGACTGGGGCGGCGTTGAGGTCATGGCGCTCAAAATTTCGTCGCGGGGTGGAACGAAGTCGTGCTTTTCCTTGGCGTGCTGCTGCGTTGTGCTGATGACGTCCTGTTCCGTTTCTCCTTTGAAGACCGTACCGCAGGGCGGACAAACGACGTATTTCATGGTGTTTTCCCCTTATGTATTTGCAGTAAGAATCCGCTGACCATCGCTCGGGCGGCGGAACGAAGAGCGTTGATTGTGGCTTTCTCGTCGAGATCGCAGGCATCGCGCAAAACGTTGAGTGTTTCAACACTGAGGAGCGTCCCCAGCGTACGCACCATGACTGCATAGGTTTTTAGCGGTACATGACTCCGCAATGGGTCCAGAATGTTTTCCCACGCCATAATCCACCGGCCGCTCAAAAGCGGCATATGGCGTTTGTGCGCTTCTCCCAATGAATTTTCCAGCGAGATTTTCAGCAGGGTCCGTAATTCCGGCTCGTGTTGCAATAGGAGCGGAGCGAGCGCCGCGAATGCCGCGTCGACGCGCTTCATGACGTCGCTTTGATCACGCACGCCCGCGACCGCTTCCGCGACCGCATCGATGAGCGGGTCGGCTATGGCCTCGGCCAGCAGCGTTTCCTGGGTCGGAAAATACCGGTAGGCCGTCGTGCGCGAGATGCCGGTCGCGTCCGCCACATCGGCTACGCTGGGAACGCGTCCGGAGGCACGCAAATCGCGAGCGGCTTGCAAGAGCTGCATGCGCGTGCGCTGTTTTTGCGCGATTCGTCCGCCGTCAGGTTTCGGGGGGCGCGGTGCGGCTTGACGGAAGATCATGACCCCGCTATAGTACCAGAATACCGTTATGGTATTCAAGTACCACGAAGCGAGGAAACATGCTAAAAGAGCACCACATCCACCACGTGCCTGCGGGCCAAGGGCCGTGTATCCACTACGGCGGCAACGACATGCAGGTAAAGCTCGGGGCTGCGCAATCCAACGGAGAGCTCACGCTCATCGAGGACGTTATCCCGCCAGACTCAGGGCCGCCGCTCCACGTGCACGAGAAAGAAAACGAGACGTATTACGTTTTAGAGGGCGAATTCGAATTCGTTTGCGGGCCCGATCGCGTGGCCGGCGGGCCGGGAACGTTCGTATTCGCGCCGCGCGGTGTAGCGCACCGTTATAAAAACATCGGAACAGCCCCGGGACGAGTGCTCTTTGGATTCACGCCGGCCGGCATCGAAGAATTCTTCGGCGAGCTCGGCGCTCAAGAGGCATTGAATCCTCAGATCATGATCGAGATCGCGCGCCGGCACGGCATTACGATCCTCTAGCGGTTCCGGTTCTGATTGAGCGTCCGGGTTTCGGGTTACGATGAGCGGGTGAACGACACGTCTCGTCAACTCCGCTACCGGCTGGGCGCTCTTTGCGAACGCTATAATGCCATGATAGCCGACAAAGACGCGCTTGATTTTCGCCTCGGTTCGCCCGAGCCGTTCGGCGACACCGCAAGCAGCGTCAACGCCGAAGAAGTGTACGGGGAGGCGTCCGGAACCGTGAGCAGTGACTTACGGGCGCTCATCATCGAGATGACCGATATCACTCAGCAGATCCGGGCAATCGAAGGCTTTTAGGCCGGGCGAAACGGCCTCGATCCGGCGAGCGCTCCGTGTGCTGCTTTTGATACGCCATTTGCCATTCATCCCGGATCGGGAGCATACTTATCACAAGTAACGGTGAGCCGCATCCTTGGAGAGAGTATTTATGCCGCCCGTTCTCATCGCCGGAATCGCGCGCGTAGCTCAAAAAGCCGATCTCGAAACCCTTCTGTCACGGTGTGACGGTTTGCAGATCGATCGCATAAGATTATTTACTAAAGAGCCTTCCGCCGGAAGGCCCGGAGGCGAGCGAACGTATTTAGTTCCGTTTCACGGCTCACCCATTGCCTCCGAAACAGACGGCACGAGCGTACCGGGCATGGGAAGAGCCCCCGGATTGAAGCCGTATGTCCCGGACGCTAGCGAGAACCATCTCGAAGGCGTCGGCATACCTCACGAGGCGGCGAACTATTACAATGCCGCGATAGATCAAGGGCGCAGTGTCGTGATCTATGCTACGAACACCGAAGCGGCCGCATCGGCCGCGGAACAGTTCCGCGCCTGCGGACTTGTAAAAATACGCCGCTTTCTGTTGGCGGAAGCGTTCGAGGCCGCGTTGTAGTCGCAAGCCGCGATTGCTAAATCCCGGAGAGGGCCCGCGGTAACCAGGACGGGTGGACGAACACAAGGGCACTCCAGATCATCAATACTAAGCCGGCGATAGGAACCGCGGCGCGGCCGTGCCGGCCGGTCTTCTCATACACCATCAGGGCCGTGAGCGCGGCCATCCACCATAAGCTTGCAAATCCGGCCGCGAAGCCGATGAGCATGAGCGCCCAACAGCAGCCCGCGCAGAACAAGCCGTGCCGGTATCCCAGATCGAATGCCGCCCGGACTCCGCGGCGGTAGTGGCGCATCAAGAAATTTCCGGGTAGCCGGCACGCGCGTAAGCACGCGTCTTTCAGCGGCGTGAACTGAAACACGCCGGCGACCCAGAGCACACCTCCGGCAACCGCCCATGGATGCGTATGCAGCCACAAGATTCGATCTACGGCGCGGTGCACGAACACATCGCCCGCGAATGCCGCCATGCCGAAAGCAGTCCACACGACGACGTATCCGCCTACACATGCAGCGAGGGACGGCAAAGTGCGCGGCTGATTCGCAGATGCAGCCGCAAACATGCGGAACAGCGGCAAACTCGACGGCAGCATCATCGCCGCGATCATGACGAGCCACGCAAGCACGAACAGCGGCAGCGCTATTTGCAGTGCAGGGCCACGCTCGATGAGCGCGTCGTGGTGTAAAAACGCTGCGGATCCGCTGAGCTGCGCGAGCGCGGCAAGCGCCCAAGCGATCGCAATGAGCGCCGGAATTGCGGTTGGCGTGCCTGCCGCGCGTACTGTTTGCATGCGTTACGCGCTGTACGCGATCATGTAGTCGCCTTGCACCGCGTTGCGTCCCTCGAACGCCCATTTTATGCCGTATTTGGGGATGTTCACGCGATGATAGGCGGCCTTTGAAACGTACGCCGGTGAACCGGGGATTGTCGAGAACACCGAATCACGCAGCGTCGTCGCGGTGCCGTCCGGGCCGTGGTAGGGCTGCATCGCCGCCGTGAGCCAGTGCTCGCCGGCTGCGATTTCGCCGGCGCCGCCGCGCACATCGTGCGCTATCGGAACGCGTTCCACGCCCATGATTTCGCCGACGAGCTGCGAGAGATCGGCAAGCGGCCCGCCCAGTTTGCCCGTGTACGCATCGGCGATGGCTTGTGCTTGTTCGTTGGTCGCCTTATCGTCCATCAGGACGAGTACTTTCCAACTTTTCGGCGTCAGGACGTTGCCGGGAATCTGACAAACCATCACGAGCGAGAGTCCGCTAACGTCGATGCCGTTGATCTCGCCTTTGTCGAAATGATAGCCCAGAAACGCGTTGCAGGCGCCGCCGTCCGGATCTTCGCCGATCCAACACGGGCAAAGCACGTTGCACGAGCATGCTTCCAAAAGCGTGCCTTGGAGGTTGTAAATGTAGCGCGGACTCTCTTGGAGTGCGCCTGTTGTTGTCTGCATCATACCGTCACCCTACCGCCGCCGCAGAACCCGTGCATCGGACGATCGTCCTATGGCCTGCCGTTAGGCCATAAGGCCGTGCTCGATCGTGAACAGCGTGGCTTCCACGCGCGTGTGCACGTCGATCTTGGCATAGATGTTTTCAAGATGATGGCGCACGGTGTGTTCGCTCACCGCCAGCCGCCTTGCCATCTCCGGGCGGCTCGCGCCGGTCGCAAGAATACGCAAGACCTCTACTTCGCGATCCGTCAGACCTGCCGGCCAGATCTTGCGCGTTTCGGAAGGCCGCCCCGCCGTTTGGTTCGATTCGGGCGTCGGCTCGTCGAGCGTGGCGCTCGCCAGGGAAGTCTGCAGCGCCGCTAACGCGTTCGCGCACAGACCGATTCCGGATTCTAATCTCATGCGCCCGAATGCCTCATCCGCGCATATCGCGGGCCGTTCCGGTCCCTCGTGCGTAAGTTCGTCGAATCGATCGGCCGCGGCGAGAATGCGGGCGCCATCGGGAATTTCGCTCTCGTTCAAGCCGCGAAAATATCCGTGTCCGTTGGGTTGTTCGTGATGCGCGGCGACGATGCGGCACAATGGCGAAAAGACCGAACTGCGCGCAAGAATGCGTTCGGTGTGGTACGGGTGCAAGCGCAGCATCTCCCATTCCGCTTCGCTCAAGCGCTCGGGCGGTTTGTGCAAAACGAACGAGGGAAGCGCAACAAGACCGATGTCGTGCAGCAGGCCCGCCCGCCGGATTGTAACGACGTTCTCGCAATCCAAACCCATCGCGAGGGCCATTGATTCGCAGCGCGCCGCTACGCGGCGCGCGTGGCCTCGCGAATAAAAACTTTTCAGATCCGCAAAGTCGCCGAAGGCCGCGGCGGCATCGTCGAGCCGTCCCGCATCGAAATAGCGGAATGGAGACTCCGGCTCCATTTCTGCCACCGTTTTCCAAATTGATTCGCTCTCGAAGCTTTGCCAAAAGCTTTCATATTTGGAGAGATGCAAAAACGCATCCGCGACGAGCGGATCGAGATCTTTACCGCGCCGGGCTCGCGCCAGATCTACCGCCGCAGTCCGGCCGCCTACGCCATGAAAGACTTCCAAAAAGATCGCTGCATAGGTGATGCGCGAGAGCATCGGAATGTCGTCCCCGCGTTTACCGGCGGGGCCGCCGCCGTCCCAACGCTCGAAGGCAAACCGCAGTGCTTCTTGCACTCGCGGCGATCGATCCAGCCGGCGTGCAAACCGTGCGGCGACTTCGGACGTGTTTTGCAATCCTTCGAGCATAAACCGGCGGCCGCGCACCGAGAAATTGACGACCCGCTTGAGGCGTACGCCGATACGTTCGCCCGCCGCGATGTAGTGCGTCAACCATTTCAACATCTCGCGCGGGTCTGTGGGATCGGTAAAGAAGAAGAGCTCGCGCCGGGCCTCCATATCGTCGCCGAGAATTGCGGCCGCGGCCTGCGTTGCCCAAGCCGTGCAGCCGGCATCGGTTAGCAGCCCTGCATAAAATTGGTCGGCTTGCTCGTCATTGGAGAGCCGCAACTCGCGGCCGATGGACATGCCGATGTACGTGGCCCGGGCGCCGTGGCCAGCGGAGAGCCCGAGCGCCATATCTCCCATAAGGGAAAGCGCGCCAAGCAGATCGATAGCGCGAACGGCGGTCTCCATGACCCGTGTGCGGCATTCCGGTTGAGCGGCGGTAATTCATCCCGCTTCCGAGGCGCCAGAGGTGCGCACGGCAGGCTACCGCTCCCTTTGCGCGACCAAGGCGGGCCGCAACCTTCCAGCGAACAGGCGGGTCTTGAGCCGGTCTAAGGAGCCCAATCATCGCAACTCGCAACCGCAATGCAAATCGTCCGCCCAAGACCAAACAGGTCGAAGACAACCGTGAAGCGCCGCTCGAGGTGTTCGGCAGCATCAAGCAAGTCTTCCCGAGCACGACGTTTTCCGTCGAACTCGACAACGGCCACGTCATTCTGGCGCACATCGCCGGACGTCTGCGCCGCCATCACATCAAAATTCTTCCCGGCGATCGCGTCGACGTCGAGCTGTCCCCTTACGATTTGACGAAGGGACGCATCGTCTACCGTTACCGCGCCGGCGAAGCTCGCCGCAACTAATTTCCTAACGCGCGGTCTTGCGCCGGCGGTAAACGCGCCGGACGACGAAGGCAATCAGGATTGCCATTATGAGCGCCGCTGCGGCGGCCAGGAACGGCGCGACGAACGCCAGCGCCGTTGTTCCGGTCGCGGCCAAGTCTTCGGCCGTACTAATGATCGGATTCGCAATTCCCGCCGTCGTTGCCGTAGATCCGATGCGCACGCCCGATGTGAACGCGTGAACGCCCAGCGCGTTCAGTGCGCCCAACACCATCAGTGTAACGAGCACCTCGCGGTGCTGCGGATGGGCCGTACCGGCCACTAGAATGGCCGCGGCCGCCGGCTTTGTCGCGATCTGCGCGAAATGCAAAGCATGATCCACGATCGGAATTTTGTCGGCCAGTATTTCGATCGCCGCGATCGCGATGAGCACGGCGGTGACCGGCGTCGAACCAAGCCATTGCAAACCGCTCGGAGGATGCACGTAGCCAAGGTGCGCTGCGATCGAGACGAGCGCCAGCGGAAGAAGCGCGCGAATACCGGCGCTCGTGCTGAGTGCATAGGCCATCGCGTATTGCGTGGTGCTGTCCATTTAAGCCGCTTCCCTCAGTAAATGCTCCGCGCGCCGCGCGAGCGCGATCGCCGCGGTTGCGGGGATGACGCCAATCAGCGAAAAGATCGCGAGCATATGCCAGGCGCTCGGGATTCCGGCACCGCTCATCATCGCTTGAAAAACTGCGGGCGTGACGACGCCGATGACGTACACCCACGTGAGCGCGAATCCGAGCGCCGCGCCTGCGTGTTCTTCACCGCCCACTTCGGCAATCGCGACGATCGCCAGACCGAACCATCCCTCCGTCGAAAACCCCAGCAACACCGCGATGCCGGTAATCGCTTCCAGCGGGAGATGCGCGACGTCTGCCACCGCCATGGCCGCAATGGCCGTAAGCATGCACGTAATCGCCAGCGGCATGAGCCGCGCGCCGTGAAAAAGGCGATCGCTGGCCCAACCCCACGCGAGCCGCCCCGCTGCGGCGGAAAACTGCGCGATCACGAAGATCATCGCGGCAAGTCCGGCGCTTACGTGCGCT
>JAICWY010000082.1 GCA_025934645.1 Vulcanimicrobiia bacterium | reverse complement strand
GAAAGCCGCGGATTCATCATCGTGTTCGCGCTGACGGACGATGGACGCGTGGTGCTCGTGCGCCAGTACAAACACGGCATCGGACGCGCGCTGCTGGAGCTGCCGGCCGGCGCGATCGATCCCGGTGAGGAAGCGCAAACGTGCGCCGTCCGCGAACTCGCCGAAGAGACCGGGTACACGGCCGGATCGATGGAGCTCGTGCGTTCCTTCGTAACGGATCCCACGAATTCGAATTCCATCGCGCATCTGTTTTTGGCGCGCGGCGCGCGAAAAACCGGCGAGCAAGATCTCGACGTTACGGAAAACATCGACGTCAGCCTGGTTTCGATCGGCGAACTTCGCGAGCTGGTGCGCGGCGGTGAGATCGATTCACTGCCGCACGTGGCCGCGGTTTACTTCGTGCTCGATAATATTTTGGGTAATTCGGAGAGCGCGCCGAAAGGATAGCACAGCTCCGCCGTCGCCGCGACGACGTGCAATTCCGACGGATTCGCCTCGCCGAACATCGTCAAGGCTTTCAAACACGCGCGCGAGGTAACGTTCAGGCCGCTCGAATACGGCGTCATCGCGGGCACGGCGATGATGCGCGGCCCGGCCACGAAAGCCGGCGCCGTCGCACGCGCGCCGAGCGGTAAACTGGGATGCAGATGTCCGATGATCGCGCCGCGTAAACGCGCGAGTTCGAACGGATCCGCGGGCTTGTCGCCGTGCAGCAGCAGCCATCCGTCACGCTCGGCCGTTTCCACAGTCTCGCCGAGAATCGCGGCGCCGCGGCTTTTGCCTTCGTGGTTCCCCGCGACGATGGTGAGCGCCGCAGCGTCGCGTAAACTCTCCAGCGCGCTGCGGACCCGCGCGGACGCGCCCTCGCTCAAACGACTGCTGTGCACGACATCGCCCAGCAGAATCGTTTCGCGCGCGCGCATCTCTTCGATTGCGACCAGAATGGTGCTCGCCGTTTCCGCGGTGCTCCATGCCGGCAGCGCCGCGCCGATCGCATTCTCATAGCCGAAGTGCACGTCGGCCGCGACCAGCGTTCGCGAGTCGTGCAGCCAGAGCAATCCCGGCGCCAGCGCGCTGATGCCCGGCGTCAGTTCCACTAGACGGCTAGCCGCTTGCGGCTTCTTCATCGAGATTTCGTTCACCGAGGACTTCCAAAACGCGTTCGTGCAGTGCCTGCACCATTGCCGCGCGATCGTCCAGTTCTACCGTATCGGCGAAGCTCGACGTGAGAATGCCGAACGTAAAGGGCGATGCGGCCGGCGGATGCACCACGCGCGGCTCGCCGTCGATCTGCGCGAGATACTCGCGCGCTCCCGGAACGTCGAGCAAATCGCGCGTGACCGTGCGAAAGGTTTCGCGCAGCAGAGGGAACCGCCGATCCGCATCGTAGAGCCGGTCGAAAATCTTCTGGCTGTTCCACGCGAGCGTGCCCCGGCGCAGACTTCGTCCGCCGGCGCGCCGCAGCACCAGCAAACCCGTGTTGGCGACGTAGCGGAAGTAACTGCGCAGCAAATGCGACGAGCGGAAGCCCGTCAGCAAATCTCTGTCGAAACCTTCGGGGCGCAGCATCGACGCCCACACCGCATCGGGTAATTTTTTATTCACCGGCAACGTCAGCAAAAACCCGTTGTCGTCCGTCGTGATCTGCGTGTTCGCGCCGATCTGTGCGTGCACGCGCACCGCAACGGCGCGCGCAAGCGTTTCGTTGATGCGCCGCCCCGCGCCCGTGTGAAACACCGCCGTCTGCCTGCGATCCATGCGGTAGATTTCGACGACGGGATGGCGCTCCGACGGTACGGCGGAGATCGCTTGTTGCTGCGCGACGTAGCGCACCGTATGCGCCGCTTCCAGTCCCTCGAGCGCGTAGCGTTCGCGCAGCCACGCGAGCGCCGGTTGCGGGCCGCCGTCGCGCAAACGCTGTGCCACACCGGTGCGCAGCACGTGGATTTCGCGCGCGAGTTCGCGCGGAATGCCTTTGAGATGCGAACTCCACTGCGGCACTGTGGGACGTCCGGTAAACGGCTCGACGGTAACGCCCGTGGCGGCAACTTCTTTCACGCGCAGCGTTTTGCCGCCGAGCACGAACACGTCGCCCGCTTTGAGATCGTTGACGAAGCTCTCCTCGACCCGCCCGATCTCCGAGCCGCCTTTGATCCGGACCATGACGTGATGCTCGTCCGGAATCGTGCCGACGTTTTCGAAGAACGCCGCGCAGACTTCACGCCCCAATCCGTAGATCGCCTCGCCGTCGTAGCCCAGTCGCCGCGCGTGGGCTTCATCCGGCCCCGCTCCGCCGCCCGAGAGATACTCTGCGCAGCGCACCAAATCGTCGCGCTGCAGCTCGGCATAGGGCAACGCGCGGTGCGCGATCGTCAGTGCCTCGTCGATGCTCACGCGCCGGTCGGGGCACACGCTGCCCACAAGCCATTGCGCGAGCACGTCGAGCGGCGCTTGCGGAACCGCGACCTCCTCGATGATGCCATCGGCGATACAGCGTTTCGTGGCCGCCGCTTCGATGATATCGTCGCGATCCTGCGCGATCACCGTGCCGCGCGCCACCGCTCCCGGACGATGTCCCGCGCGCCCGATGCGCTGCAGCGTCGGCGTCATGCCGCGCGCGCCGCCGATGACGAGCACGCGATCGATGTAGCCGATATCCACGCCCAGCTCCAGGCTGGAACTGCAGACCACCGTTCGCAGTTTGCCGGCGCGCAGCGCCGCTTCGATGCGATGGCGCACGCTGCGCTGTAACGCGCTGTGGTGCACGCCGATGCGCGCGTCGTAGATGCGCTCGCGCTGCTCGGCATCGACCGCCTCGATGCCTTCGGGCTGCGGCAGCGCCTCTTGCATGCCATGGGCGATGCGTTCGGCTTGGCTGCGCACGTTGGTAAAGACCAGCGTCGTGCGTTCGCGCTCGCTCAAGTCTGCAGCGGTCTTCGCGACCTTCACGAGCGGCGCCATCGCACCGCCGAACGGCGCGAGCACGTCGATGGCAATCGACCGTAAGCCCCGCGCATCGACGATCTCGCACTCGCGCTGCGTTCCGGCTAAGAATTTCGCGACGCGGTCGAGCGGCGCGACCGTTGCCGAAAGGCCGACGCGGTTGAACGGCGCATCGACGAGTTCTTCCAGGGATTCAAGGACGAGTGAGAGCTGCGAGCCGCGCTTGTTGCCGGCCAGCGCGTGCACTTCGTCGACGATCACCGTTTCGACGTGCCGCAAACCCTTGCGGTAGGATTCCATCGCGAGCATCACCGCCAGCGACTCCGGCGTGGTCACAAGAATGTGGGGCGGACGCGAGAGCATCAGGCGGCGCTCTTCCTTGGGCGTGTCGCCCGTGCGTACGCCGGTGCGCGCGTAGTGCTCGCGGATGCGGCCGCGCCGCAGCTGCGCGCGCGGCGTGTTCGGCCGTTCCAGCAAACCCATCTCGCGCATCGGGCGGCGCACGTTGTGCTCCACGTCGTATCCCAGCGCCCGCAGCGGCGAGATATAGAGCACGTACGTGCGCGGAAAAAGTTCGTCGGCATCGCGGCGCTGCGCCAAGCGCGAGATGCATGGCAAAAACGCCGCAAGCGTCTTGCCTGTGCCGGTGGGCGAACAGACGAGAACGTTGCGGCGCTCGAGCGCTAGCGGGATGGCCTCGCGCTGCGGAAGGGTGGGCTCGCGCAAATGCGCCGCACACCATGCCGCAACGTCCGGATGGAGTTGGTCGAAAATGCTAGGGTTTTGGTTTCGGCGAGGGCGCGGGAACGATCCAGTCGGACCGCAGCGTATACGTCGCCGTGAAATTCATCTGCGGATTCGAAGCCGCGCTGTTGGTCAAGACCACCTTGGTGGGCAGCGTCTTGTTGAGATCGTAGGTGATCGTCGCCGTGTGGTGCGTCGTGCTCCCGCCCTTTTCCGTGACGTCGCGCGTCTCGGTGATGTTCAGGATACCGCTATCGTTGCTGTGCACCGTAAAATCGTCGGTGAGCTGACTTGCGCCGATGGTGCCGGCAACGCGCCAGTGATTCTTCTCATCCATGGAGTTCGGGTCGACGAAGTTGCGGCCGAGCAAATGCCCGAGCTCGTTCTCGAACGAGCTGAGCGCGGCCGGTTTGGCGCATTGGACGCGCGTATCGCCGTACACCGAGCATTCGGCGGGCGCGAACGTCATGCTCGCATCGCCCGGAACCTCTTCGGAGAACCGGATCGCCAAACCGCCGTCGGTCGTGATGCCGAGGACATCGGCATGAATCGTGCCGGAGTGCTGCACCTTGTCGGTGCCCGTCGTGTAATTGAAGTCGTAAACCATCGTCCGTACCGGTTTGAGCGCGGACGTGGCCGCCGGAGCCGTAGCGCCGGCGGCCGCGAGAATAAGGGCATGGAGCATCAGTGATTGACCGCCGTCTGCATGGAATCGGTGGTGAGGTTCAGCGAGATGCGCTGTTCGATGCGGTCGTAATTTCCGCCGCCGGTATCTTTTCGGGTCACAGTATCCTCAGTCAGCGCCGTAGGCACCGACAGCTTGTTGTTGTATGTTATCGTGCCGTTCGTCGTCGCGTTGAACGGCTGTCCGGCTTCGACTTTCAACACGCGCTCGAACGAAATGCCGAGCACGTCGCCGTTCGTCGAGTTGATGGTGTAGTCGTTGGTTTCTTGCGCCTGGCTGGAAGACTGCGCGTACTGCCAATGGTGCTTACTGTCGATAAGCGACGGATTGACGAAGTCCCTGCCGATGATGCGCAAGAGCGACATCTCTTCTTCATTCAAATCGCCGTGCGACTGATCGCAGACGACCGCACCGCTGCCGTAGGCAACGCACATGGTAGGAACCGAACTGCGCGTGTCGTGCGCTTGTTCGGAAACTCGCACGACCAGACCGCTATCGGGCTGGACCGTCACCACGTCGACCACGATTTGACCCTTGTCCATTGCCCCGGCGTGATAATCGGTCGAACCCGAAACGGGGCCGCCGCCGATACCGGAATCGTGGATCGTCGACGTCGTGTTGAAGGCGACGTCGAAGTTGTAGACGAGATGGCGCACGGGCTGCTGGCCGTCGGCGAGCGCCGCGCCCGCCGTCAACGCAAGCGCCGTGACGACGGAAATGGAAAACCGGGCTGCTGCTTTCATAAAAACACCCTCCGCGGAACGAGCGAACCCGTTACGAATTAGGCGGAGGCGTCGAAGCTTCCGCCTCAGGGGCGAAACCCGCAAGGCTTCCACCGGTAGTACCGATAGAGAATTTCACGTCCGTGAGGAACCCGAACCCCATGCTGAACACCTACCTGCGACTGGTTGCCTTGGTCATCGTCATTCTGGTGGCGTTGGCGGTGCTGCACTTTGTGCTGCCTCTCCTTATAACTGCCGCCGTGGCCGCCGCCCTGATCCTAGGCGTGCTCGTCGTCGTCAACTTTTTTCGCCGCCGCGGCGCCGCGCCGCCGGCTACCCGCTAACGCCCGCCGGCCACAAACTCCAGCAGCGCTTTCGAAAGCGCCTCGGGTTCCTCGAGCATCGGAACGTGACCGCTCCGATGCATGACCCGCAGCTCCGCGTGCGGGAATGCGCGCCGGACGTCCTCGGCCTCGGTTAGCGTCACGCCCTGATCCGCCGCGCCGGCGACGATCAGCACGGGCATCGCGAGCTCCTCGGCGATGTCGTACGAATCGACGCGCTGCGCCATTCCGCGCAGCATCGCCGCCGCGCCGCGCGGATCGTTTTTCCTCGCGAGCGCGCGCGCTTGCGTAACCGCGGGCGCGCGTTCTTCCAACGTCGCCGTCGCAAAGAGCCGCGGCACGAACGCATCGACGATGGCATCCATGCGGCCTTCGCGTTCCGCGCGATCCGCCAAATCTTCCCGGTTTTTCGCAACTTCCGGCTGATCGGCGGCGAGTCTGCTGCACACCAGCGCCAGACGCTGCACGCGTTCCGTGTACATCCGGCAGAACGCCATCGCGACGTATCCGCCCAGCGAATGTCCCACGATTGTCGCGCGCTCGATCCCAATCGCATCGAGAACGGCGGCGATATCGCCCGCGAGCGTCTCCATCAAATACGGTCCGTCGGGAACACTCGATCGCCCCATGCCGCGCAGATCCGGACGGATCGTCAGGTTGCGCTGCGCGAGTTTTTCTACTTGCGGATCCCAGATCTCGCGGCTGAGCGGGAAGCCGTGGATCAGGACAACGGGCTCGCCGGAACCATCCGTTGCGACGTCGATCGTCGCGTCATCAACCGTTACGCGCATGTGCCTCTCACTGTGTTACATCACCAAAATTTGCGTTACAGCCCGTAATTGTGTATAACATAGGCAACAACCCTGGTCGCTTAGTAGACCAGAGAAAGGATGACTTCGTCAGAAATGGCAGTCAAACGAACGAAGAAAGCGGCGCCGAAACGCGCTGCGAAGAAAGCGGCTCCGCGCAAACGCGCCGCCGCGAAGAAAACAACCACCACGCGTCGCAAGAAAGCCACGCGCAAAACCGCAGGCCGCAAAAAAGCGACCGGCGGACGCAAAAAGGCCGCAGGCCGTAAAAAAGCCACGGGCCGCAAGAAGGCCGCGGGACGCAAGAAAACCACGCGTAAAGCTGCAGGCCGTAAGACCGCAGCCCGCAAGACCACCCGCAAAGCGACGACGCGTCGCAAGACCACCCGCCGTAAGAAAGCTGCCGCAGCAGCCTAACCTTAGCGGCGTTTTTTATGCGCGCCAGATTTCTGGCGCGCTTTTTTTTTGTCGTCTGGGTTCCGGTGGGCGGGGGCGGTGGTGTGCGTGTCGTTGGCCGGGACGCCCGCCTTTCCGCATCCATGCGGAAAGGGCTACTCGCTGAAAATTTCGCTAACGCCATCCATGGCTACGCGAAATTTCTCAGACGCCCGTCCAACGACACGCACACCACCACCCCCACCCACCGAAGCCAACCCGATCACAAACAAAGCACGCACAACCGTCGCCCCAAACTCGCCGTCAATTATTCCGTACGGCAGAGGGGTGAAAAATTGAAAGATCATTCAACGAGCGAGAACGATTTTGCGCGCCGGAGAGTTTGCGGCGTAGCGAGGATTTTGAGCGGGTGGGTGTCGTGCCGGTAGGCGGGCGTTTGAGAATTTTGCGGAGCCATGGATGGCGAGAGCAAAATTTCAACGAGTAGCCCTTTTTGCAGGATGCAAAAAGGCGGACGTCCCGCAAACCGGCATGACACCCGCCCGCTCAAAATCCGTAGCCTAGCCCGAGAAGATCAGACGGTGCGCAGGATTGGGCGAGTGAGCCAGGTCCAGAGAATGAAGAGCGCCGTGAAGCCGCCGGCGAGTAGGAAAGCGATGTGTAAGCCGATGATGGATGCGATCGAGCCGACTATGAGTGCGCCGCCGGGGACTAGGCCGAGTGCGACCATCGTGTAGACCGAGATTGCGCGGCCGCGGACGTCGTCGGGTGAGAGCGTTTGGATCAGTGTGTTGGATGCGCCCAGGAATGTGAGCGTCGCCGTGCCGATGATGAAGAGCACCGGCAGCGAGATGTAGAGATTCCAGACGAAGCCTAGTGACGTGACGCCGGCTGCCATAATGAGTGCGGAGATTGCCCAGACGGTGCCGCGCCGTTCGCGCGTGCCCAGATATGCGGTGAGCAGCGCGCCGGCGAAACCGCCGACGCCGGTCGCGGCGATCGCGATGCCCAGGCCCTTCGCGTTGACGTGCAGCGTGTTGACGATGAACGCGGGGAGCAGCGTGCTGTATGGACGGACGAGCAGCGCGGTGACGATGAAGACGGTGATGATCCAGCCGAGGATCTTGTGGTGATACAGAAAGCGTAAGCCGTAGGCGATGGATTGGAGGACGGGCTCTTCGTTGCGTTTACTGCTTGGCGGGGCCGGCTGCATGAAGAGTAGCGCGACGACGACTGCGAGCGTGGCGATCGCGTTGACGTAGAATGAGCCGGCAATGCCGATTGTGGCGATGAGTATGCCGGCGACCGCGGGGCCGACGACGGCCGGTGCGTTGAAGGCGACGGAGTTGAGACCGATGGCGTTGCCGATGTATTCGCGTGGGACCATGAGCGGCACCCAGCTTTGGCGCGCGGGTGAATCGAACGACATCGCGGCGGCGTTTGCCGAGTTGATGAGGATCAGGCCTACGATGTTCATCCAGCCGAGCGAGGTGAACACGGCTAAGATAAGCGCGAGCAGCGACATGATGCTGTTCGTCCAGAATAAGATGCGGCGCCGCGGGAGCACGTCGGCGACTAAGCCTGCGAGCGGTGAGAGCAGCAGCACCGGAATCGCGCGGCCAAGGCCTTGGAAGCCGAGATACAGCGATGAAGTGTGCGGATTTCCCGCGAGTTTGGCGATGAAGTAGCCGGTCGCGGTAAGCTGCATCCACGAGCCCAGATTCGAGATCAGCAATCCGAACCAGAGCAGCCGGAAATCGTTGAAGCGCAGAGACGAGAAGAGCGCGATTTGCCGCTTCGGCGGCTGGCGTTCGATCATCGGCGCCGCGCGGCGTTCACAATGAGCTCGGCACTGCCTTCTTCGCCGAACGCCGATGTGTCGATGGTCAGATCGTAGTTGTTGTGGTCCACCCACTTCACGCCGTAGTACGCCTGCATGTACTGCGTGCGGGCGCGGTCGACGCGCTCGACTTCGGCGGCCGCCGTTTTCTCGTCGACGCCGTGGCTATCCATTATATGATGGACGCGCCAGTCGCGTGGGGCATACATGAAGACGCGCAGCACGTCGGGGCGGCGGCCGAGGATCGCGTTTGCGCCCCGGCCGATCAGCACGACGTTCCCGTGCGAGGCGTAGTCGCGCACCGCTTCCTTGACCTCGCGCAGACACTCTTCGTCGAAGCTGGGAACGTCGGCGCGGCCGCCGAGTTCCGGCGTGCCGTATTCCAGAGCACGCAGCATGCGTTCGCTGACGGTTCGCGCTCCGTGCTCGGCGGATTCGACGGCTTG
>JAICWY010000134.1 GCA_025934645.1 Vulcanimicrobiia bacterium | reverse complement strand
GAGGGCGCATACCGCGATATCGACGATCCGGGAGCATTTGCTACTTTAGTCGAATAATTCCGGATGGAAGCACCGGCTAAAGTCCGCACTATTACCCACTGGATCGCCGGCAAAGCCGACGCGCACGACGCGAAGCGGTTCGGCGACATCTTCGATCCGGCGCGAGGCGAGGTTCAAGCGCGCGTCCCGTTTGCAGACAGCGAAACGATCGACCGTGCTGTATCCGCAGCGCGCGCGGCGTTTCCCGCTTGGAGCGCAACGCCGCTCGGCAAACGCGCCGAAGTTCTCTTTACCTTTCGCGCCCTGCTGAAAGAGCACGCGGGGCAGTTCGCGCAGATCGTTTCCAGCGAGCACGGCAAGATCGTCAGCGACGCCGAGGGCGAGGTTGCGCGAGCATTGGAAGTCGTCGATTTCGCATGCTCGCTCACGCATCAAATGAAAGGCGAGTTCAGCGAAAACGTTTCGACGCAGATCGATACGTATTCGCTGCGCCAACCACTCGGCGTGTGCGCGGGAATTACGCCGTTCAATTTTCCGATGATGGTACCGGCGTGGATGTTCGCAATTGCCATCGCATGCGGCAACACATTCATCCTCAAACCCTCGGAGCGCGATCCGTCGGCCTCAATGCTGGTCGCCGAACTTTGGGAGCGCGCCGGCCTGCCCGCCGGCGTCTTCAACGTCGTTCACGGTGATAAAGCTGCAGTCGATGCGTTGCTGACGCATCCCGGCGTGAGCGCGGTAAGCTTCGTGGGCTCGACGCCGATCGCGCAATATATCTATGCGACGGCTGCCGCAAACGGAAAGCGCGTGCAAGCGCTGGGCGGCGCCAAAAACCATATGGTCGTGATGCCGGACGCGGATTTCGACGCCGCCGCCGACGCCCTGGTCTCCGCGGCGTACGGCTCCGCGGGACAGCGCTGCATGGCGATCTCGGCGGCAGTGACCGTTGGTGATGCGGGCGATGCGGTGATGCAGCGCGTGAAATCGCGAATCGGCACGCTGAAGATCGGACCGGGTTTCGATCGCGGCAACGACATGGGACCGGTCGTCACGCCGGCCGCTCGCGATCGCATCCTCGACTATATCGATCAAGGCGAACGCGCCGGCGCAACGCTGCTGGCCGACGGACGCGCCTTGCGCGTAAACGGATACGAAAACGGCTTCTTCATCGGGCCGACGCTATTCGATCACGTTTCGCCGAACATGTCGATCTACCGCGATGAGATTTTCGGGCCGGTGCTCGTTAACGTGCGCGCCGGCTCGCTCGACGACGCGCTCGCCATTTTACGCGCGAATCCATACGGCAACGGCACCTCGATTTTTACGCGCAGCGGCGCAGCGGCGCGCAAATTTCAAAGCGAGGTCGACGCCGGCATGGTGGGCGTCAACGTCCCGATTCCGGTGCCCGTCGGCTATTACAGTTTCGGCGGTTGGAAAGCGTCGCTCTTCGGCGATCTGCACATTTACGGAGAGGACGGGTTCCGCTTCTACACGCGGGGCAAAGTGATCACCAGCCGCTGGCACGACTCCAACGCCGGCGTCAATCTCGGGTTTCCAACGCACAAATAGGGGGTCAGGAAGCCGTGAAATATCCCGAACCGCTCGGCGAGCCGATTCACAAGCCGCTCTCCGGGATGGAGGTTCGTCTGGAGGCGAACCGCTGCTTGAATTGTTACGACGCGCCGTGCATGAACGCGTGCCCGACGCGCATCGACGTCGCGTCGTTCATCGCGAAGATCGCCAGTGGAAATCTCAAAGGCAGCGCGCGCGTCATCATGGATGCGAATCCCATGGGCGCGAGCTGCGCGCGTGTCTGCCCCACCGAGGAGCTCTGCGAAGGCGCATGCGTGTATAATGCAGCGGGCGATTCGCCGATCCGGATCGGCGATCTGCAGCGCTACGCGGTCGACTACGCGATGAACAACGATCTCACGCTTTTCGAACCGGGACCCGCGACGGGCAAACGCGTCGCCGTCGTCGGAGGCGGTCCCGCCGGCCTCTCGGCCGCGCGCGACCTGCTTCGCATGGGCCATGCCGTCACGATTTTCGAAGCGCACGATTCGCTTGGCGGGCTCAACACCTACGGCATCGTGCCGTTCCGCCTGGATCTGCACACGGCGCTTTGGGAAGCCGAACAAGTCGTACGCATGGGCGCGGCGGTGCGCACGCACACGCGCATCGGCGAGGACGTGCCGGTGGAGCACTTGCTGCGCGACTTCGATGCCGTCGTGCTCGCGTGCGGCATGGGCAGCGTTCCCAAACTCGGCATTCCCGGTGAAGATCTCGAAGGCGTCTGGGATGCGCTCGACTTCATCGAGCGCGCGAAACTCGGCAAAGACACCGGCACACTGGGCGCGCACGTAGCGGTCATCGGCGCCGGCAACACGGCGATCGATGCGCTGACCTGCAGCAAACGCCTTCTCGAGCGCGAGGGCGTAGCCGGCCGCGTTACGTGTTATTACCGGCGCGGCGAGGCGCAAATGACGGCATATCAGTTCGAATACGAGTTCGCCAAACAAGAAGGCATCGAATTCCGCTTCTTCAGCATGCCGCAACGCATCATCGGCACGAACGGCCGCGTCAGCGGCGTGGAGTTTATTCGAACGGCCTTCGACGCGAACGGCGGTCTCGAGCCGGTTCCCGGCAGCGCGTTCGTCGAGCACGCCGACACGGTCATCAGCGCCATCGGGCAAAGCCGTTTGCTCGACACGCTCGCGCAGTTCGGCATCGAGCACGACGGCGGCGTGGTTCGCGTGGACGACCGGCTGCAGACGACCCGGCCCGGCGTTTTCGCAGCCGGCGATTGCATTTTCCAAAAAGGCATGCGTGAAGCGATGGTCGTCGAGGCCGCGCAACAAGGGAAGATCGCCGCGCAAAGCATCGATGCGTTTCTGCGCGTGCGTGAGGTGGCATAACGTGGCAAATTTAGAGTCGAACCTTGCGGGCATCAAGAGCCCGAACCCGTTCTGGCTTGCGTCGGCGCCCCCGACGAACAGCGGCTATCAAGTCATGCGCGCGTTCGAGGCGGGTTGGGGCGGCGCGGTTTGGAAGACGCTGGGCACGCCTATCGTCAACGTCACCTCGCGCTTCGCCGGCCTAGACTATAAACAGAACAAGATGATCGCGATGAATAACATCGAGCTCATCACCGACAGGCCGCTCGATGAAAACCTGCGCGAGATCGCCGAATGCAAAAAAGCGTTTCCGGATCGCGCTATCATCGCCTCGCTCATGGAAGTCTGCGAGCAG
>JAICWY010000041.1 GCA_025934645.1 Vulcanimicrobiia bacterium | reverse complement strand
GCGGCACCTGGAAGGACCTGACGGAGAACGTCAATTTCATGGCGTCCAATTTGACAGGCCAGGTCCGCAATATCGCTGAAGTGGCGACTGCCATCGCAAATGGTGACCTATCACGCAAGATCACCGTCGACGTTCGCGGCGAAATTCTCGAACTCAAAAACACGATCAACACCATGGTCGACCAGCTGAACTCGTTCGCAGGCGAAGTGACGCGCGTTGCGCGTGAAGTCGGCTCCGAAGGTATTCTCGGCGGTCAGGCGCAGGTCGGCGGCGTTTCCGGTACGTGGAAAGACCTGACCGAATCCGTGAACTTCATGGCATCGAACTTGACGTCTCAGGTTCGTAACATCGCCGAAGTCACGACCGCCGTTGCAAAGGGCGATCTTTCGAAGAAGATCACCGTGAACGTGCGCGGCGAAATTCTCGAACTCAAGAACACGATCAACACCATGGTCGACCAGCTGAACTCGTTCGCCGGCGAAGTCACGCGCGTCGCGCGCGAAGTCGGTTCCGAAGGTAAGCTGGGCGGTCAGGCCGAGGTGGCCGGCGTCTCCGGTACGTGGAAAGACTTGACGGACTCCGTCAACACGATGGCATCGAACCTGACCTCTCAGGTTCGTAACATCGCCGACGTGACGACCGCCGTCGCAAAGGGCGACCTCTCGCGCAAGATCACCGTCGACGTGCGCGGCGAGATCTTGGAGCTGAAGAACACGATTAACGTCATGGTCGACCAGCTCAACGCATTCGCGGGCGAAGTTACCCGCGTTGCGCGCGAAGTCGGTTCCGAAGGAAAACTGGGCGGACAAGCACAGGTCGCCGGCGTCTCCGGCACTTGGCGCGACCTTACGGAATCCGTGAACTTCATGGCATCGAACCTGACGTCTCAGGTTCGTAACATCGCCGAAGTCACGACCGCCGTCGCAAAGGGCGATCTCTCGAAGAAGATCACCGTCGACGTTAAGGGCGAAATCCTCGAACTCAAAAACACCATCAACGTCATGGTCGACCAGCTGAACTCGTTCGCCGGCGAAGTCACGCGTGTTGCGCGCGAAGTCGGTTCCGAAGGTAAGCTGGGCGGTCAGGCTGAGGTTACGGGTGTTTCCGGTACCTGGAAAGACCTTACGGACTCGGTGAACTTCATGGCTTCGAACCTGACCTCTCAGGTTCGTAACATCGCCGAAGTCACGACTGCCGTTGCAAACGGCGACCTTTCGAAGAAGATCACCGTCGACGTCCGCGGCGAAATTCTCGAGCTGAAAAACACGATCAACACCATGGTCGACCAGCTCAACGCGTTCGCATCCGAAGTCACGCGCGTCGCGCGCGAAGTCGGTTCGGAAGGGCGTCTGGGTGGTCAGGCGTTCGTGCGCGGTGTCGCCGGCACGTGGAAAGACCTCACCGACTCGGTGAACACGATGGCCTCGAACCTAACGTCTCAGGTTCGTAACATCGCCAAGGTCACCACCGCCGTCGCGCTCGGCGACCTCTCGAAGAAGATTACCGTCGACGTTCGCGGTGAAATTCTCGAGCTCAAAGACACGATCAATACCATGGTCGACCAGCTCAACGCGTTCGCGGGCGAAGTCACCCGCGTCGCGCGCGAAGTCGGTTCCGAAGGTAAACTCGGCGGTCAGGCACAGGTTCCGGGCGTTTCCGGTACGTGGAAAGACTTAACCGACAACGTCAACTCGATGGCTGCGAACTTGACCAACCAAGTCCGCGGTATCGCGCAGGTCGTCACCGGCGTCGCCAACGGCGACTTGAAACGCAAGTTGACGCTCGAAGCGAAGGGCGAAATCGCCCAGCTCGCCGACACGATCAACTTCATGATCGACACGCTCGCAACGTTCGCCGATCAGGTTACGACGGTTGCGCGCGAAGTCGGCTTCGAAGGCAAACTGGGCGGTCAGGCCGAGGTTCCGGGCGCTGCAGGCTTGTGGCGCGACCTTACGGACTCGGTGAACCAACTTGCAGAGCAGTTGACCTCGCAGATTCGAGCAATCGGTGAAGTTGCAACCGCCGTTACCAAGGGCGACCTCTCGCGGCAGATCGAAGTTCTGGCGCGCGGCGAAGTCGCCGAGTTGACGCGCAACGTCAACGAAATGATTCAGAACTTGCGCGACACCACGCGTAAGAACACCGAGCAGGATTGGCTGAAGACCAACCTCGCCCGGTTCACCGCCATGCTGCAAGGCCAGCGCGACATTAAAACCGTTAGCCGCCTGATCATGTCGGAGATCGCGCCGCTGGTCAACGCGCACGCGGGCGCGTTCTATCTGAACGAGCCCATCGGCGATCAGGAAATGCTGCGCCTCATCGCAAGTTACGCGCTGAGCCGCAAGAAGTCGGCGCTGCGCACCATCCGCGAAGGCGAAGGCCTGGTCGGACAGTGCTTGCTCGAGAAACGCAACATTCTGCTCGACGAAGTTCCGCCCGACTACATGGGCATCAACTCCGGTTTGGGTGAAACCCCGCCCATCTCGCTCATCGTGCTGCCGGTGCTCTTCGAAGGCGACGTCAAGGCCGTCATCGAGCTGGCCTCGCTGGAAACGTTCAGCGAGATTCAGCTGCAATTCTTCGAACAGCTCACCGAATCGATCGGCGTTATCTTAAACACGATCGCCGCATCGATGCGTACGGAAGAGCTGCTCAAGCAGTCGCAATCGCTTACCTCGGAACTGCAGAGCCAACAGATGGAGCTGCAGCAAACCAACGACGAGTTGGAAGAGAAGGCGCGCCTGCTGCAAGAACGCAACGAAGAAATCGAACGCCGTACGCGCGAAATCGACGAAGCGCGCGTCGAGCTCGAGAAGAAGGCCGAGCAGCTGGCTCTTACGTCCAAGTACAAGTCGCAGTTCCTTGCGAACATGTCGCACGAACTTCGCACGCCGCTCAACTCGCTGCTCATTCTCTCGAAACAGCTTTCGGACAACGCCGAAGGCAACATGACGCCCAAGCAGATCGAGTTCGCGCAGACGATCCGCGCGGCCGGTACCGACCTGCTCACGCTCATCAACGACATCCTGGACCTCTCGAAGATCGAGTCGGGTACGACGTCGATCGATCTGCAGGAAGTGCAGTTCGAGAACATCGAGGACGACGTGGTGCGCACGTTCGACCAGATCGCCAAGGACAAGAACCTGGAGTTCGTCATCCGGCGTCACGAGGACGTGCCGCAAGGGATCAACACCGACCCCACGCGCTTGCAGCAGATCCTCAAGAACCTGCTCTCCAACGCGTTCAAGTTCACGACGGAAGGCCGCGTGACGCTCGACATTTCACTGATGCGCGAACACCATCTCTCATCGGTGCAAGGTCCGGTCATCGCGTTCTCCGTCTCGGACAGCGGCATCGGCATCCCGCCGGACAAGTTCAACGTCATCTTCGAGGCGTTCCAACAAGCCGACATGGGCACGTCGCGGAAATTCGGCGGCACCGGCCTGGGCCTCGCGATCAGCCGCGAAATTGCCGGTTTGCTGGGCGGCGAGATCGGCGTGGAGTCAACGCTGGGTGAAGGCAGCACGTTTACCCTCTACCATCCGGTCGAGCGTAATATGGCCGCTGCTACGCGCACCGGCCTGCCGGACTTCCGCCGCAGCGAGACCCCGCGCGAATCCGTCATGCGCGAACTGGTCATCTCGCCGAATCCGCAGATGGAAACGATCCACGACGATCGCGAGTCGATCGAAAGCACGGACCGCGTGCTGCTCATCATCGAAGACGATGCGATCTTCGGGCGCATCCTTTTGGGACTCGCGCGAGATCGCGGGTTCAAGGGCATCATCGCGCTCAGCGGCGCCGAAGGCATGGAGCTGGCGCGCCGGCACCTGCCGGATGCGATCACGCTCGACATCGGCTTGCCGGACATCGACGGCTGGGCGCTGCTCTCGCAGATCAAGAGCGATCCATCCATGAGCAACATTCCGGTGCACGTCATCTCCGGCGAGGAGCAATGGCAGCGTGCGCTGGATGCCGGCGCCGTCGCGCACTTGCGCAAACCGGTGACGGAAGAAGCGCTCACCGAAACGTTCGACAATCTGCTCGGCTTCGCAGACCGGCGCACGAAGAACCTGCTGGTTATCGAAGACGATCTGACGCAGCTCAATGCCATGGTGAACTTGATCAGCAGCGGTGAAGTGTCGATCACCGCGGTACGCTCCGGTCAAGAAGCGATGGAAGCGATGGACGGCAACCGCTTCGACTGCATCGTGGTCGATCTGGGCTTGCCCGACGTCGGCGGCGACGAGCTCATCGAGAAGATCCGCGCGCAGCGCGACAACGCCCGTACGCCGGTCATCGTCTATACAGGCCGCGAGCTCAGCCGTCAAGAGGAGTCCAAACTGAGCAAACTCAGCGAGGCCGTCATCATCAAGGATGCCATGTCGCCCGAGCGTCTGCTCGACGAAACGCGGTTCTTCTTGCACCAGGTGGAGGCGCGTTTGCCGGCCACCAAACGGCAGACGGAGATTCCGCCGCTAGGTACGGCATCGCTGGACGGCCGCAAAGTACTCGTCGTTGACGACGACTCCCGCAACATCTACGCGCTTACCGCGGCGCTCGAGGGTCATCATCTTCACGTCGTCAGTGCGGAGAGCGGTCAGGACGGAATCGAACGGCTCAGGACCGAACCGGATATCGACATCGTGTTGATGGACATCATGATGCCGGAGATGGATGGCTACGAGACCATCAGGCGCATCCGTGCGAACGCGCAGTTCCGCGACTTGCCGATTATCGCACTTACCGCCAAAGCAATGAAAGGGGATCGCGAGAGCTGTATCGCTGCCGGCGCTTCCGAGTACATCAGTAAGCCTGTCGACATCGAACAGCTCATCTCGCTGCTCCGCGTATGGTTGAATCGGTGATCCGCGAGGCGCCGCTGGCGCCGCCGGTGCCCGATCGCGCTGAAGAGCGTGCAGCGGTAGAGTTTTCGCTGCTGCTCGAGGCGATCGTCCGCTGGAGTGGATACGACTTTCGCGAATATGCGCCGGGCACGCTCAAACGGCGTATTGCCGAGCGCATGCGCGCGGAGGACGTCGATACGATATCGGGCCTGCAAGAGCGCGTTCTGCACGATCACGACGCACTGCGGCGTTTCGTGTTCGCCATGTCGTCAAGTTCCAACCGCCTCTTCCGCGCTCCGGAGTATTTCCGGGCCGTGCGCGAACGTGTGGTGCCGTTCTTGCGCACGTACTCGTTTGCGCGCCTGTGGTTCCCCGGCGCGGCCACGGGCGAGGACGTCTACACCGTGGCAAGCATTCTCTACGAAGAGAACGTGCTCGACCGGTGCATGATCTATGCGACCGATATGAGCGACCTCGCGCTTCTGCACGCGCGCGGCGCGACGTATGAGATCGGCTCCATCGAAGAGTTCGCGAACGATTACCGGCTCAGCGGCGGACGTTTGTCGGTGAGCGACATCTGCGATCTCACCGAGGGAACCGTGCGTTTCAAAGACGTCTTGCAGCGGCAGATCATCTTCTCGACGCACAGTCTGGCAACGGACGCATCGCTCAACGAGTTCAACGCAATCATTGCGCGGGGCGTGCTGCCGCAATTCAACAAATCGCTGCAGTACCGCGTGCACAATCTGTTCCTACAGAGCCTCTCGCGCTTCGGCTTCGTTTGCCTGAGCTCCGCGGAGTCGCTGCACGCGACGCCGCACGAGGGCGTCTTCCGCAAAGTGGACGACGTCTTCCCAATCTACCGCCGCATGCGCTAAACAAAAGAGGGTTCGCCTGCTTCCAGGAGCGGCGGCGCGGCGGGTACAAACATACGCGCCATGACCGAGCATCTGATCGTCGAATTTTTCGCATGGACGCCGCTGACGGCGTTCGTCATTATCCTGGCCGTCGTCTATTTCGCGACGCGCCGCGAAGGCTCGGCTGCCGCCGTGCACGGCAAAACGTACGCTTGCGCCCAGTGCGGACGCCGCGGCAAGCACGAGCACATGGTGCCGGTCACGCACGAAGGCGCGGTGGTCTGGTACTGCGGGCGCTGCTCGAACCGGTAGCCGGAGCAAACGTTTTGGTCTGAAATCCCGCGCTGTGCGCGGGATTTTTTGCTATCTTTAGGACATCGCGGCCACGCGATTCTGGAGGTGCACATGGCCCTCGATCTTTCTGCGGTTCAAGCGTCCGAGAACGTTTGGAAAATGGCGCAGCGGCAGCTCGACGACGTTGCCGGTCTCATCGGCCTCAACGATTCCATTCACGGATACTTGCGCGAGCCCAAGCGCGTTCTGGAAGTCTCCGTGCCCGTCCGCATGGACAGCGGCAAGTTTCACATGTTCAAAGGCTACCGCGTGCAGCACAACATGTCGCGGGGGCCCGCAAAAGGCGGCATCCGCTTTCACCCCGACGTGACGCTGGACGAAGTTAAAGCGCTCGCCATGTGGATGACCTGGAAATGCGCTTTAGTGAACATCCCCTTCGGCGGCGCCAAAGGCGGCGTGATCTGCGATCCAAAGTCGATGTCGGAACAAGAACTGGAGAATTTGACGCGCCGGTTCACAAGCGAGATATCCGTCATCATCGGGCCGGAGAAAGATATTCCGGCACCCGACGTTTACACCACGCCGCAGATCATGGCGTGGATTATGGACACGTTTTCCATGCAGAAGGGCTACTCGATTCCGGGCGTCGTCACCGGAAAGCCGCTCGCAGTCGGCGGTTCGCTCGGACGTGACAAAGCGACCGCGCGCGGATGTTTGTACGTGACGGGTGAAGCAATGCAAACACTCGGAATTCCGGTCTACGGCGCGCGCGTCGCGATTCAAGGTTTCGGCAATGCCGGCATGTACGCGGCGGAACTCATGGCGGAGGCTGGTTATAAAATCGTCGCCGTTTCCGATTCTCGCGGCGGCGTCGCAAATCCGAAAGGCTTAGATATTGCGGGCGTGGTCGCGCACAAGAAAGAGACCGGCTCGGTGGTCGGTTTCACCGGCGGCGAGCGAATCGACAACCACGATCTGCTGGAATACGACTGTGAAGTGTTGGTGCCCGCGGCGCTCGAGAAAGTGATCGCGCGTGAAAACGCGCCCCGTATTCGCGCGAAGATCGTCGCGGAGGCGGCGAACGGACCGACGCTGCCCGAAGCCGACAAGATCTTGCACGAGCGCGGCATCATGGTGCTGCCGGATATTCTTGCGAACGCCGGCGGCGTCACCGTGTCGTATTTCGAGTGGGTGCAAGATCTTCAGGAAAACTTCTGGGAGGAAGACGAGATCAATCAACGCTTGCGCCAAAAGATGACGCGGGCGTTCAAGGAGACGTACGAGCAGTCGCAGCGGCATGGGATAGACATGCGGCGAGGCGCCTATGCGGTGGCCGTCAGCCGCGTCGCGGAGGCCACGCGCCTGCGCGGGTTGTATCCGTAGGGAATGATCCGTGCGGCGATTCTGATGGCGGCGGACAGCGCGCTGGTGCAGCGAGCCGTCCGCCGGTACGGCATGCAGATGGGCGCAAAGCGCTTCGTCGCGGGCGAAACGGCGTCCGACTTTTTGGACGCGGCATCGGCGGTTAACACGCGCGGCTTCGCCGTCGCCTGCGGCATTCTGGGCGAGGGCGTGCGCAGCCGCGAAGAAGCCACCGAAGCGGCAGAAGAATACTGCGCCCTGCTGCGCACGTTCGCCGAGCGCGGAATCGACGCAAACGTCGCGTTCAAGCTCACGCACGTCGGCTTGGATATCGATCCCGAACTGGCGTACGAGAACGCCGCGCGTATCGCGCAAACCGCGCAGGACACCGGCAACACGATGCGGCTGGACATGGAGCAGTCACGGTACGTCGACGCCACCCTGCAGATTCACCGGCGTTTACGCGAGCGTTTCGGCTGCGTAGGCTTCGTGCTGCAATCGTACCTGCACCGCTCCATGGACGATCTGCAGAACGCGCTGCCGCTGCAGCCCAACGTGCGTCTGGTCAAAGGCGCCTATCTGGAACCCCCGACGGTTGCGTTTCCATCGAAAGCCGACGTCGACGCCAACTACATCCGCCTTGCGGAAACCGCGCTCACCCATCCCGGCTATACCGCGATCGCCACCCACGATCCGAAGATTATTGCGCACCTGCGCGACTTTATCGATCGCGCCGGCTTGCCGAAGCGCGGACGCTTCGAATTTCAAATGCTGTACGGCATCGGTTCGCCGCTCGCGCAACAGCTCGTGGAGAGCGGGTATCGCGTGCGGCTCGCCATTCCGTTCGGGAACTATTGGTTTCCGTATCTCATGCGCCGGCTCGCGGAGCGTCCCGCGAATCTCGCGTTCTTCTTGAAAGGAGCCTTCACGCGCGGATGATAGCTACCGGACTTCGCGGAGTATGCGCTGCCGTGCTTACGCCGCTCACTTCAGACTTGCGTCCCGACGCGCAAAAGGCCGTTCCGTATTATCGTGGGCTGCTCGACGAAGGCTGCGATGCGCTCAACGTGCTGGGCACCACCGGTGAGGCGATGTCGCTTTCCGTGGCCGATCGCCTCGCGTTTATGGAAGCGGTGGCATCCAGCGGATTGCCGCGCGCACAGATGATGGTCGGCACCGGCGCGAGCGCGCTCGGCGATGCGCAAACGCTAACTGCTGCGGCGTTTCGTCTGGGGTTCGCGGCCGCCCTGATCATGCCGCCGTTCTTTTTTCGCGACGTGACGGACGACGGCGTCGTCCGCTATTTCGACCAAGTCATAGGAGCGGCTCAGCCGCCGCCGCTCGGCATCTTTCTCTACAACTATCCCAACATGTCGGGCGTGCGCTTTCATCCGGAGTTGGTGGAGCGGTTGATGCGCGAATTCCCCGGCGTCATCGGCGGCATCAAAGACAGCTCCAACGATACGGCGCTGCAAGAAACGCTCGCCGATGGGCACGCGGATCTCGCGGTGTTCCCCAGCTCCGAAGCCTATTTGACGCAAGCGCGTCAGGCGGATTTCGCGGGCTGCATCTCCGGCAGCGTCGCGCTTTGGCCCAAACTTGCGGCGGATGTGTGGGGTGGCGAAGAGACGCAGCAGAAGCGCCTGAGCGCGCTGCGCTCTTCACTTGCCGGCATTCCGCTGATCTCCGCAGTGCGCCGCATCACGGCGCAGCGAACGAACGATCCCACGTGGGAGCGCTGCATCCCGCCGCTGGAACCGCTTTCCGGCGACGAACTGCAGATACTGCAAACTGCAACGGAGGGTTTACTGTGAGCTCTACAACCGTTCAGCCATCGCCTTGGAAAGCCGGCGACTTTCATATCATCGGACGCGAACAGACGATCGTCGGCGAGTATCTTTGCGAGGATAGCGATTTAGGCGCCGGACACACCGTGTTGGATGTGGCATGCGGCAGCGGTAACACGGCGCTCGCGGCGGCGCGGCGGCGGAACGCGGTGAGCGGGATCGATCTCGCGCCGAACTTGATCGAACGGGCGAAGCTGCGCGCGGCTGCGGAAGGCTTTGAAATGGATTTCCGCACGGCCTCCGCCGACGAGTTGCCGTTCCCCGAGGAATCTTTCGATTTCGTGCTTTCGACGTTCGGCGTGATGTTCGCGCCGGATCAGCAACGCGCCGCCAACGAGCTGCTGCGCGTTTGCAAGCCCGGCGGCATCATTGCAATGGCGAATTGGGTGCCGGAAAGTCTGCCGGGGGCGATGTTCCGCGAAAGCATGAAATACATGCCCTCGCCGCCGCCGGGGCCGCCGCCGATCGAGTGGGGAACACCCGCCGGAGTGAACCGGCTGTTTGGAAAGCGCGTGCGCCGCGCGCGTCTGTTCGACCGGTGCGTGCGATCGCGATTCGTCTCATTCGCTGCGTGGTTCGAAGAATTTACGACGTACTTCGGTCCCGTCAACACGCTCTACGGACGTTTGGACGAATCGCAGCGCAAGGCGTTCGAAGAAGAGATGCGTACCATTGTCATGCGTTATAACCGCGCGACGGACGGAACGCTTTCGGTGGCTATGTCGTACGTAAACGTCGTGATGGAGAAAGGTGGTTCAGGCTAGACCTGAACCACCTCTTTGACTTCCGGGACGTCGGCGCAAACGACTTGTTCGATTGCGCCTTTGAGCGTCATGTTCGATGCGGGGCAGCCGCCGCACGCACCGAGCATTTGGACGAACGCGGTGCCGTTTTCCACTTTAATGAGCCAAACCTCACCGCCGTCCATTTGAATTCCCGGTCTAACTTTGTCGAGCGCCGCGTTCACGCGCTCTTCCAGTGAAACAGGCGAGTTAGAGTTACTCTCCATAACCTTTCATCAATTCGTGCATACGGCCCGAGACTTGCAGCGCGTCGTTCCAGTCGCGCTGCCACATGTTGCGGCCGAAGATCAGGCCTACGCATCCCGCTTCCATGGCAATCTGCGCTTTGTGGATCGTGTCCTCGTCGCTGATCTTGCTTCCGCCGGAGACCAGCACGAGCGAGCGCCCCGCCGACTTCACGACTTTGCGCAATCCCTCAATCTCTGACAGCTCGAGCGTGTTATAAGGTTTCGGCATCTGCCCGGCCGTCGCCGCATCCCACTTCGGGACGTTGAGTTTGATCACGTCGGCGCCCATCTCGCACGCAACGCGCGCCGCGTAATCGACTGCGTAGAGCGAATCGATGCCGCCTTTGGCTTTAATGGCCGAACCGCGCGGGTACGCCCAAATCACCAGCGGCATGCCGTATTTGTCGCATTCCCGGCGCACTTCGTTGCACTGCGCGATGTCCATATCTTGCGCGGGGCTGCCGACGTAGAGCGTGTAGCCGACCGCATCGGCGCCCAAACGCACCGCGTCTTCAACCGATGAGGTAAGCGAACTGAACGACTCGTCGTCGTTCGGCACGTTCGTCTTGCCGTTGATCTTCAGCAGCAGCGGCACTTTGCCGGCGTACGCTTTATGATATTTCTCGGCCAGGCCGATGTGCAGCGCGATGCCGGAGAAATTGCCCTCGACGGCAAGCCGGTAGATCCAATCGGTGTCGATCGACTCGGGATTCGAAAAGAAGTCGATGGGACCGTGTTCCAGACCCTGGTCGATCGGCAGCAGCATCAGCGTGCCGTTGGCGGGCCCGTGTTCGTACATCATGCGGTGCAAACGTACGCGCTTGCCCGTCGAAAGATTCATCTCGTCGAACGTCGGTCGACGCACCGGTGCTAGCATCTTCTCGTTTTCTCCCATGAAGTGATTGACACTGCGCGCTTCTTTGAAGGCAAGGGTCGCCCCTTGGGATAATGCGAGCGGCGTGAGCGCTGCAGAAAACGTCGGCTTTATCGGAATCGGCGCGATGGGCGAACCCATGACGCTGGCTTTACGCCGCGCCGGTTTTGCCGTTGCCGCGTGCGCGCACCGCAACCGCGAACGTTTGGAGCGCGTGCTGCTGCAAGGCGTCACGGAAGCCCGCGATCCCGCCGCTGTAGCAGCCCAAAGCACGGTCGTTATTACCTGCGTCCCCGACGCGCCGCAGGTCGAGGAGGCGCTCTTCGGCCCTCGTGGGGCGGCTGCCGGGGCCAAGCCGGGAACGCTCTTTGTCGACATGTCCACTATCTCGCCGGTCGCCTCACGCGCCTTTGCCGGGCGTCTGGAGCAGCAGGGCTGCGGCTTTATCGACGCGCCCGTGAGCGGCGGACCGGTCCGCGCCGGCGCCGGCACGCTGACGATCATGGCGGGAGGTTCGCCGGGCGATATGGCGCGGGCCAAGCCCGTGCTTGAGGCGATGGGTACTCCGCACCATGTGGGCGGCGTGGGCCTGGGCGAGACCGTGAAGCTGGTCAATCAGCTGATCATCGGCTCGGTGATGGTGGCCAATACCGAGGCGCTCACGTTTGCCCGCAAGGCGGGTGCCGACCTCGACGCCGTGCGCGGCGTGTTGGCGACGGCCACCGCTTCGAACTACCTTTTGAATGAATGGTTGCCCAAAACGTGGTTTGCAGGTACGTTTGAGGGAGGTTTCGCCCTGGATTTGCTCCGGAAGGACCTGGCGGCGGCGCTCGACGCGGCGCGCGCGATGAAGATGCCGATGCCGGCTTCCGGGCTTGCCTACCAATTGTATACGCTTCAATCCGCGGAAGGTGACGGCGGCCTGGACTACAGCGCAGTCGCAAAATTTTATGAGCACGTCGCTGGAATCTAAACGGGGCTCGTTTAACAAACACCCCGATTTCAATAAGAAGATCCTGGTCGTCGACGACGAGGCCGCGATCTTGCAAACGCTGCGCTACAATTTGGAGCGCAGCGGCTACGCTGTTGTGACTGCCAGCGACGGACGAAGCGCCGTCGCAATCGCGCTTCGCGAGCAGCCGGATCTGGTCATACTTGACATCATGCTGCCCGTGCTCGACGGCATCGAGGCGTGCAAAGAGATCCGCAAAACCAGTTCGGTTCCGATTATCATGCTGACCGCGAAGGATCAGGAGATCGACAAAGTCCTCGCGCTGGAATTGGGTGCCGACGACTACGTCACGAAACCGTTCGCGCTGCACGAGTTTCTGGCGCGCGTGAAAGCGCGTCTGCGCCGCCCGCTGCCGACGCCCGGACAAGAGCGCGAGAACGCAATATCGCTGGGCGGCATCGTGCTCGATCCCTCGCGCCAGCACTTGACCGTGCGCGGCAAAGACGTCTCGCTGGCGCCCAAAGAGTTTGCGCTGCTGCGAGTGCTCATGGAAAACCCCGGCCGTGTCGTGACGCGTCAAACGCTGCTCGACAAGGTGTGGGGCTACGATTTCGAGGGCGAACAGCAAACCGTCAGCGTCCACATTCGCTGGCTGCGCGAGAAAATCGAAGAAGACTCGCGCAATCCGCGGCACATCATCACGGTGCGCAGCCGCGGCTATATGTTCAAAGAGTGACGGCGGGAGCCGAATGGATCGCAACCGGCGCGTTCGTCTTGGGCGTTGCCGCCGGTTTGTTGCTGCGCCGCTACGCGGCGGCTCCGCGCGAGCTCGGCGACGATGAAGCGCCCGAGCGTGCCCACGAAATTCCGGTCGACGATCGTTTCGATGCCCTGGTGCGCGCCTTGCCGCTTGGCGTCGTCATGCTCGATCGCAATCTGCGCGTGCGCTTTGCGAACCGCGCGGCCGCGGCCATCTTCGGGTTCGAGCGCGCGCGCGTTCGCAACAGCCACTTAATCGCGGCGATTCCGTCGATCGACCTCGAACACCGCGCGCAGGCGGCGCTGCGCGGCGAGCGCGACGCATCGCCGTTCGTAGTCAGCGGTAAGAATGTGAACCGTTCGTACGCCGTCTCCGTTTCGGCGATGAGCGCGCCGGCGGGCGAAGGAGATGAGCCGCCCGAGATCACCGGCGTACTGCTGCTAGCGGAAGACCAAACCGAAGTGCTGGCGCTCGAGCGCGCGCGCCAAGAGTTTCTCACCAACGTTTCCCACGAGTTACGCACGCCGCTCTCTTCCGTGAAACTCATGCTGGAAACGGTCATCGAATCGGCTGACGACGAGGCGCGCCAGCTGTTCTTGCCGCAGGCGCTCGGGCAGGTCGACCGGTTGACCGCGCTGGTGCAGCGGTTGCTGGAACAAGCGCGCGTCGAATCGGGCGATTTGGTTTTGACGATTACGGAGCTGGACTTAGAGGACGTGGCGCGGCCGATCGTGGCGGCGTTTCAACCACAGGCCGCAGCGAACGGCGTCAATCTGGAACTGCGCGTGTTGCGGCCGGCAATTTTGGAGGCCGACGAGCAGCGCCTCTCGCAAGTCTTCGTGAATTTGATCGACAACGCGCTGCGCTACACGCCCGAGAACGGCAGCGTGATCGTAAGTCTCGACGTGCAGGACGGGCACGCAGCGATCCGCGTAAGCGATACCGGGATCGGCATTCCGTACAAAGATCTGCCGTACGTTTTCCAGCGCTTCTACGTCGTGGATCGTTCTCGCGGACGGCGGGTCAGCGGCGCTGGCCTCGGCCTTTCCATTGTGAAGCAAATCGTTGAAGCGCACGGGGGAAGCGTCGAAGTCGAGTCGACGCTCGGCAGCGGCACGACGTTTACCGCACGCGTCCCCGTTGTCCCACCTTAACCTTTCTTAAGATAGATTTAAGCAACTCTTAGATTCGGGTCCGTACCATGGGGAGGCTTTGATTCAGAGCCGACCCGGACTCGCCCATGCACAAGAGCGTGTGGCTTCTGCTACGCTGTTCGCCGCCAGTGCGTTCGTGATCGTCGCGATGGCGGCGCTCATGCTGTATCTGGCCTATATGGGCCTGCAACTCTTTTTCATAGACCACGTTAACCCGCTGGTCTTTTTGTTTTCGCCGAACTTCAGTCCGGACGCGCATCACCCGGGCGCGCTCGTCTTCATCTTAGGATCGGTCTTCGTCACGCTCTTTGCGTTATGCGTCGGCGGCCCGTTCGGCGTTGGGGTGGGCGTGTTTCTCTCGCAAATTGCGCCGCCGAAACTGGCGACGCTCATGAAACCCGCGATTGAGATTTTGGTCGGCATTCCGTCGGTCGTGTACGGATGGCTGGGATTGACGCTCCTCGCGCCGCTGATCCGGCATTCCACCGGGAGTTTGACGGGCTTTGGTTTGCTCACCGCAGGCATCGTGCTCTCGATTATGATTCTGCCGACGGTGATCTCGCTTTCCGAAGACGCGCTGCGCGCCGTGCACATTTCCATGAAGGAAGGCTCCATGGCGCTGGGCGCGACACGCTGGCAGACGATCTGGAGCGTAATGCTGCCTGCAGCACGCAGCGGACTCACCGTCGCGGTGATTCTCGGCATTGCGCGCGCGATCGGTGAAGCGCTTGCGGTCCAGATGGTAATCGGCAACAGCGCCGTGTTGCCCAAAGGGCTGCTCGCACCAACGGCCGCGCTTACCACGGAGATCGTTACCGACATGGGCAGCGCGCAAGAAGGGACGGTGCTGTATCACTCGCTCTTCTCGATGGCGTTTCTGTTGCTCCTTATTGCAATGGCGCTGATTTTGGGCGTTCGGCTCGCCGTGCGCCGCAGCTCGTAATGGCCACCGCAAATCTCGCCGCGCGCCGCCGCACCGTCAACAACGTCATGACGGGCGTGCTTTGGGCCGCGGCGCTTTCGATCATCGTGCTGCTGGCGTTTTTCGTCGGCTACATTCTCTATCTCGGCGCGCCGGTGATCTCGTGGCACTTTCTGACCGCGCCGCCCAGCGAGTTGGCCGCGGGCGGCGGCATCGGCCCCGAGATTTTCAATTCGTTTTACATCCTGATCCTGACGCTCATCTTCACGACGCCGATCGCGACCGCCGGCGGCATCTATCTGCAAGAGTATGCGCGCCCGGGTATCTTCACGTCGGCCGTGCAGTTCTGCGCGGAATCGCTTGCCACGATCCCGTCGATCGTCATGGGCCTGTTCGGATTGCTGGTCTTCGTGACGCTGCTGCACTGGCATTTCACCGCGCTTGGCGGCGCCCTGACGCTGACGATTTTGAATCTGCCGGCACTCATGCGTGTGACGCAAGAAGCGCTGCAGACAGTTCCGTCGACGTTCCGCGAAGGCTCGATGGCGCTCGGCGCGACGAAGTGGCAGACGATCCGCCGCGTGGTGTTGCCCAGTGCGATCGCGCCGCTCACGACGGGCATTGTGCTTATCGCGGGACGCATCTTCGGTGAGACCGCTGCGCTGATCTTTACGGCAGGCGTGAGCGTGTCGGCGGGTAGATCGGCATACGACTTTGGTCTCTTCCATCAAGCCGAGACGCTCTCGGTTCACTTGTGGTACGTGCATTCGGAAGGCCTTGTGCCCGACGCCGCGCAAGTCGGCAATGGATCGGCGCTCGTTCTTCTGGTGATGGTGCTGATCTTCAACATCGGAGCGCGCTTGCTGGGATACGCGCTGCACAAGCGATTGACGGGAAAATGACGACGACGACCGAGATTAAAATGTGCGTTGAGGATCTCAACGTATATTACGGCAGCTTTCACGCGATCAAGGACGCGTCGCTGCAGGTTCCCGAGAACGGCGTGATGGCGCTCATCGGACCGTCGGGTTGCGGAAAGTCCACGTTCATCCGCGCGCTCAACCGGATGCACGATCTCGTGCCGGATGTTACGGTGCAAGGCCGCGTGACGCTCGACGGCGAGGACATCTACGCAAAGGACGTAGATCCCGTTACGATCCGGCATCGCATCGGCATGGTCTTTCAGCGGCCGAATCCGTTTCCCAAATCGATCTTCGAGAACGTCGCCTACGGACCGCGCATTCACGGTGTACGGTCGCGCAAGCGGCTGCTCGAAATTGCCGAACGCAGTCTGCGGCACGCGGCGCTCTGGGATGAAGTGAAGGACCGCCTCGATAAATCGGCCCTGGAACTGTCCGGCGGACAGCAGCAGCGTTTGTGCATCGCGCGCGTCCTGGCCGTCGAGCCGGAAGTGATTCTGATGGACGAGCCGGCATCAGCCCTGGATCCGATCGCCACCAGCAAGATCGAAGATCTGATCGGCGACCTAAAAAAAGACTATACCGTGGTCATCGTCACGCATTCCATGCAGCAAGCGGCCCGCATCTCGGACAATACGGCGTTCTTCCTGATGGGCGAGCTTATCGAGATCGGCCCCACCCGCGACATCTTTTTCAAGCCGCAGGACAAACGCACCGAAGACTATATCACCGGCCGCTACGGTTAGCGGCCGGGCGCCCAGTTATTTAAACTGGCGTTAAATCGCGCTTAACCTAGTGCAATTACAATGCGGGTATGCAAATTCGTTTCGTTCGCGCGGCTTTGGCGTGCGCGGCACTTTCAATATGTACGGTCGCGGGCGCGTGGGCACAGCCCACGCCGGCCCCGTCTCCGTCAGCAACCGCTGCGCCCAATCCGGTAACGTACAGCGGATATATCCGCAGTTATTACTTCACGCGCCTCAACAATCCGCAACTCACGACGAAAAATCCGCTCAATCAGGCCACGTGGAACACGTCGATTAGCCTGCACGGCGGCTACGATTTCGGCCACGGGTTCTCGGCCGGCGCGACGTACTTCTATGCGGATCCTTTGAGCGGCGCGTGTGCGACAGCCGCCTCGCATGCCGCCGGTCCGCCATGTGTTAAGCCCAACACGGGCGCGCCGATTCAGGGCACGAATCCCGACGATACGCTTCCGGGATTCCGCATGAGCACGCTGTACGAAGCGTATCTGCAATATAAGAGTCCCACGTTCTTCGCGCGCGCCGGCGACCAAGTGATCAACACGCCGTGGGCGAACGCGTCGGATTCGCGGCTCAAGCCCGTGGCGTTCCGCGGCGGCGATGCATCGTACAAACTCAACTCGGCATGGACCCTGGAAGGGATGTACATGAGCCGCTTTGAGGACCGTACGGACTCGGATTTCCAGAACTCGACGCTGTTGACGGCTACGAAGATCGCCGATGCGGCAGGCGCCGGTTCGAATCTGCACATTTCCCCGTTCGGCTCGATTCCAACTTCGGGTTTTGCGTATGGACGCGCCGGTTATACGGCCGGTCCGCTCACTGCAAACCTGCATTACTACGATTTCATCGATATCGCGAACGCGCTCTGGTTCGATGCGAAGTATCAATGGAAAGCCTACGGCAAGCCCTTCTTGGCTCTGCAAGGCGGGTCCGAGCAAAATAGCGGACGCGCCGTCATCGGAAAGATCGATAGCCAAGTCTTTGGCGCGCAGCTGGG
>JAICWY010000056.1 GCA_025934645.1 Vulcanimicrobiia bacterium | reverse complement strand
TATACGAGCGTTTGTGAGCCGTTGTAGGATGCCACACGCTAGTGGAGGTGCGATGGGAAAACTGATTTTCGCAATGACGCAATCGCTCGACGGGTATGTCGCTGCGACCGACGGCGCGCTGGAACCGCCGCTTCACCCGCCCGGCGCGGCGCTGTTTCGCCACTTTACCGAGCATGAGCGCAGTTTAGCCGGAAGCTTATACGGTCGTCGCATATACGAAATGATGCGCTATTGGGATGAAGAGCGGGCGGAATGGACCGAGATGGAGCGCGAGTTTGCGCAAGCGTGGCGCTTGCATCCGAAGTGGGTCGTGTCACGTTCGGTAACGTTGGTCGGGCCTAATGCAACGCTCGCCGGTCGCGACACTGAAGCGTTCGTGCGCAGATTGAAGACGGAAATCGACGGCACCATCGCCGTCGCAGGCCCCGAGTTGGTTGCAAGCCTAAACAAAATGGGCCTGATCGATGAGTATCATGTCTATATTCGGCCGGTTGTTCTTGGCGCAGGTAAACCGTACTTTGCGGATAGTCGCCCGGAACTGCGGCTTCTCACCGCTGAGCGCATCGGCGAGGACGCGGTGCGATTGAGGTACGCGAGGTCGAGTTAAGGTGCCGTTTGGCTCGCGTCGATGTAGTGAAAATCGCGCGAGGCAAACGGCGCTGTTCGAATTACATGGAACCGTGCTTGACCGGGATGTTGGTCTGCGGGCCTTCGCCGGCAACTTGCTCGATCGTTTCGCCTCTGGCCATCGACCAATGGTGAAGACCTGATGGAACGCTGATAAACGATCCGGCCGGAAAGACCCGTGCTTTACTCTTATCGATCTTGTCACCGGTACCGAACAAAAGCGTACCTTGCATGACCGTGATGTATTCGGGATGCGCGTGGTAGTGTGGCGGATTGCTGTAGCCGTCAGGCATTTTTACGCGGATTATCGCGAAACCGGTTTTCGCCGGATTTCCGCTGAGTACCGCTGAGGTGCTCCCTTTGCTGGGGCCGGTTCCAGCAACCCAACTAAGGCTATTGGGGGTCGAATAAGATAAGGCGCTCGCGGCCATCACAACGCTGCCTGCCGCTATCAGCGACAGCACAAAAACAAGCGGAGTATAACGTGACATCGTTCCATCCTTAAAACGGCCATTTAGCCGTCTTATGATGGTAGAGCGCCAATGAAGAATTTCCGGGGAATATGCCCAGACGCTGGCAGACCGGTGTAAAGTCCGCCGCGGGTCCATGCCACTGCAACTCATCGACGTTGCCGTAAAGCACCGCATCAGTCCGAAGCGTTGCGAGGTTCTTGAACAATAAGGCGAGCGCGCGGTGTTCGCCCAGGACCTCCGGCGGAAAATCCTCGATGTTGCCGTACCGTGAGAGCAGCGACTGCGCCCCTTTTGCGCCGATGCCCCTTATGCCGGGATACCCATCGGAAGCATCGCCGACCAGGGCCAGATAGTCGGGAATACGTTCCGGGTCCACCCCGAATTTCGATCGCACGCCTGCAGCATTGCGAACTGCGTTGCTCCTTCGATCTACTTGCACGATTCGATCTCCGCGAACGCACTGCGAAAGATCTTTGTCCGGCGTCCAAATGCAGATTTTTTGAACGCGCGGATCGTGCGATGCGATCTCGGCCGCGGATGCTAGTGCATCATCGGCCTCGAGATCGATCATTGCCCATACTGCGATGCCCATCGCACGCAACGCGTCCTCGAGCGGCTCGAATTGTGCGAGGAGCGCCGGTTCGACGCCCGCTCCGGTTTTATATCCGTCCCAGAGTTCGTTGCGGAAAGATTCGATAACGTGATCGGTGGCAACACCGATATGCGTGGCTCCGTCGGCAATCATTTGCGATACGGTGTTAAGCACGCCGGCCACGGCGCCAAACCGCGCGACTTTACCGTTTTTCGCGCGCCTCAGACCGTAAAAGTGCCGGAACAGCTCGTACGTTCCGTCGATCAGGTGAACGATCATCGGCCGCGATCTGGGCGCACCGAGACTTTCTTTCCACGAATGCTTTTGCCGCGCAGCGCGGAGATGATGCGCTTCGCCTCGGATGCCGGAACCTCCACAAGTGAAAAGCGTTCCGTGATGTCGATCGCGCCGATATCCCGCGAGTCGATCCGCGCCTCGTTGGCGATTGCACCCACGAGATCCGCAGGGCGGATGCCGGCTGCGCGCCCCAGGCCGATGTACAGCTTCGTTGCGTCTTGCGCGCGAAGACGCTGGCGCGGGCCGGAAGGCTGCACTTTTGCGGAAGGGAGCGGCGGAGCGACCGGTATTTCAAGGTCGTCCTTCTCGCTGCCATCGCGCTGGTCTAAAAGTTTGACGGCGGCTGCTGCTAGATCTAGGACGTCATGCTCGCCGGCAAGGGATTCGACGACCACGCGGTATCGTTCGAGCTCGCCGGCCGCAAGGGCGTCTTCCAGAGCGGCGCGGGTTAATTCTAAGCGGCGCGTGCGCAGGTCGAGCACCGTCGGAACTGATTCCACGCGAATTTTCCGTTTTGTATGCTGCTCGATATTTCGCAGCAGCCGGTGCTCGCGGGCCTCGACCAGCGTTATCGCGACGCCTTTGCGTCCCGCGCGTCCCGTTCGTCCGATACGATGAACGTAGGCATCGGGCGAAGATGGCACGTCGTAGTTGACGACGTGTGAAAGATGCTCGATGTCGAGCCCGCGCGCCGCTACATCGGTAGCGACCAGAATCTCCGATGTGCCTTCGCGAAAGCGGCGCAAGACGCGATCGCGCTGCTCCTGCGAGAGGCCGCCGTGGATCGCCTCCGCTTGATAGCCATGCGCGCCAAGCGTTTCAGTCAATTCGTCGACTTCCATTCGCGTGCGGCAAAAGATAATCGCCGATGCCGGCGTTTCCATATCGATTACACGTCCGAGCGCCGCGGCTTTATGGGCTCGCTGTACGGCATATGCGACTTCGCGTATAGCGAAGGTTTTGCCCGGTGCCGCCGTCTGACTTGCGATCGTGACGTGCGCGGGATCGCGCAAATACCGCTTAGCGATCGTTCGAATGCGCGGCGCTACGGTCGCCGAGAAGAGCGCGGTTTGCCGTTCGGCCGGAACCTCGGCAACGATCGCTTCGAGTTCCTCGGTAAATCCCAGGTCGAGCATTTCATCGGCTTCGTCCAACACGAGGAATTCGACCGCCTTGAGTTCCAACGTGCCGCGACGGATGTGGTCAAGTGCGCGTCCGGGAGTAGCGATGACGACATCGACGCCTCGGCGCAACGCCCGCAGCTGCTGCTGCATGGATTGACCGCCATAAATGGGAAGCACGCTGATTCCTAGCAAACGGCCGTATTTGTGGACGGCTTCAGCGACCTGCATGGCGAGTTCGCGCGTCGGCACGAGGATCAGGCCGCGCACCGGGCGCGGTCCTTCCCGAGCGGCCACTTCACCGATACGGTGCAGCATAGGCAGCGCAAACGCTGCGGTTTTTCCCGTGCCGGTTGCCGCTTGCCCGAGCACATCGCGCCCTTGCAGCAGCGGTGGAATCGCTTCGCGCTGAATCGCCGTGGGTTCTTCGTAACCCAGCGCCGTCGCGGCGCTTACCAATGCCTGATGTAATCCAAGGGCGCCAAAACCGTCGGCGGACGGAGCGTTAGCACCCTGCTCGTTTGTGTTCACGTTCGCCTGATTCTCTGGGCGGGTCCGAAGATGCTTTGAGCTGACTTATTTCAGGCGGTTATACACGTAGAGCGCAACATCGTGCAGGTCGCTCTTCGACATACGCCAGCGCGGCATCACGGGGTCGAGTTTTGCGCCTTCGTTGTCGATGCCGGTCGATATAGCACGTTCGAGCAACGGCACCGTGTATGGCCGCCGTTGTTCGGTAACCAATGCTTTATGACGTAAGTCGGCACTGACAGCGCCGCCGGGTAAATGCATGCCGCCTGAGCCATCGGCCCGATGGCAAGCGGTGCACGACGATCGCAACGGTGGCGACGGCGCGGTAATCTTTTCGCCCGCCAAGTCGCGTCCGGTCGTGAAAATCGAACGTCCGTTTGAGTATGGATCGGCGGCGGCGACGTTCGGCGACGCGCTTCGTGGTACCGCAGTCGTATGCTTTGCACACGCGGTGACAGTAAGCATTAAGGTCAGGAAAACCATAAAGCGCATGCTGACTTGTACCCGCTCCGGGCTATCGACGCGCACGGCTGGGCGCCGCTAAAGGATCGCTGAGGCGTTTCCCTCGGAGTCAAAATAACAGGTGCCGCTCTCTTTGCCGGCACGCGCAAGGCAAAACGGCCGATTCATGGGCTGCATGGCAATACCACTGCGTCCGGGTTCGTCGATACGTACGATGAGCGTGACCGGATGCGAACCGGCGCCGTAGGCTTCGAACAGGGCCATCGCCATCAGCCGGCCGTTTTCCGCGGCTTCTTCGGCGGAAGAGCCCATTGCGGTGACGACCGGGGCGTCGCTCTCGGCAAGATAACCGCGGCCTAGAGGCACGACGTGAATGCGCAACGGGTTCAAACCGGAGTCTCCTGTTGGAAGTCCCAACAGCATACCTGGTGCCGCGAAACGCTTCGGTGCGGAACCGGGCGCATGGCTAAATTTCCGGCCGTTAAGCCGGTACGGCAGGCCGCGCATCGCGGCGCGTAAGTACCGTGAGCGCCAAGCCGGCGAGCATCACCGCAAGCATGACAAGGTTAATCGCTCCCCCGGCGGCTCCCGATACGTGCGGCAGCGGCAATACTGTGTAGGCGGCGCGACGTGCTATGTGTTCGAAGAGCACCACTGCGAACAAGAACGGCACAAGCGAGCGATAGCGGATTAGGACAACAATAGCGATAGTTAAGAGCGCCACTTGACCCACGCCCCAAACCGCATATTCCGTTACGAGAGCATGCGCGCCGGTCGCACCAAAGGTCTGCAACGGAATGCCGTCGGCATTGTTTGCCGCGCCGTAGCCATTAAAGATGCACCCGAGAGCGATTGCCAGCTTCCAAAGGATGATGAAGCCAAAGATCCATAGGCCGATTTTATAGCCGCGATACTCGTTTCCGGCCTTAGCCGGCAAAAACCGCCGGCATGACCATGCCGAAGGGTGGATTCCGGCGGCCGGCGACACGGTCGCGAAATTCGTTTACAGATCTCCATCGGCGCCCCAAGATATCCGGGTGGCGCCGATCGGCCCTGATAAGGAATTTACGCGCGAGCAAGGCATTCAGAAGGTTCGTGAGATGATGGCGCACTTCAGCACGTGGCAGTCTGATGTCTCCAAACCACGGTGTGCAACGGAACTCAGCCGGCTATCCTTAGCATCGCAAAGGATGCCAAAGGCAAGACGGTGATGGAGCAGATCGTTGTTGTCGGCACGGCCGGACAACCCCGAGCCTCAAGCCGAGCGTGCGCTACATTCGATCTGCACTCCGTAATTAAAAATTCCCTAGCGTTATTGTGAGCGTCGATAACGGCGCGTAATCGATGTCGGTGCTCTGCCCGCAAACATCATCGTAAGGGAAAGCGTAGGCCCGTCCGCCGATGCTGTTTTGATGCATCACCGCCGACCATTGGTTAGACGTTACGCCCGCGGGATAGAAGGAGCTTGCGCTTGAGGAACATGTTGCGTCATCCAGCGAATAGCTCATGATGCCGCGATTGAATGCGGCCCCGATTATCTTCGCAACGTTCTGCGCCGCAGTGCCGCTCGGCCCGAGCGTTCCCGCGCACTGAATGATATCCGAACTCGATATGGGCGTGCCGGCACTTCCGATGGTGAACGAACCGGTCGAGCTTGCCGCTTGCCACGCGGACTGCGTTGTGAGCTGGCCCGCTTTAAACGTTAGAACGCCGCTTACAACCATTCCGCTATAGTATCCGGTATTGACGTCATGAGTAACCAGCGGCGTCGTTTGCCAGTTGGTATACCATTGGCTGATGACGGCGCTGAAATAGGTGTCGAGCGAGTTTCCCGGATAATCCGCGACGAGCTGTTTAGGCGAAAGAATTCGCAGATAATTGGTGTTCGCCGGGTATGCGGGCGCAAGCGTGGTGGTGACCTGCGGCTGCGTATAGCCGGAGATCATCGCTAGGGACGAAAGTGTGGCGATCATGCTCGGGCGCGAGGCGCTCACGCCGAACGGAACGACGCTCCCCGGCTGAATGGATCCGGTCGCGGTCACGCTCATCGGCAGGCCGTATTCATCGACGATCGAGGTGTCGCCGTTGAGTTGTTGATTGCTGTCGAACGAAAACTCGAAGAAATCGTAGAGCACGAGCGATCCGGGAGTTCCCGCCTGCATTCCCGGCGCGACATATCCCGTTACCGGTGAGCCGATCGGCGAAAACGGAAGCTTGGCGATGCCGACAGAGAGATAGACGCGGGCGCTAAACGCATTTAGCGCCGTGCCCAGATTGCTCATGTTCGTGGTGTTGATGCCGCTGAGCGTGATCGCGTTCTTCGCGCCGGCCTGAAGCGGAATGCTGTAATCGGCCCAAGCGCTCGGATACGTTGCGGCAAGTGCCGCGGCAGTGGCGCTCGCAAGCTGATTCGAATTTGGAAACGTGCCGGCCGCTATCGTATTGTCGGCCGTGCTCATCTGATGCGGTTTGCCGTTTGCGTCGATCCACCAATAACTCGAATTATTGATGTTGCCGATGATGTACGCGTACACCGGCGTGCCCGCGGGCAGGTTTGTTTGCGTTAAATCGACGTAGAGCGCCGGGCCGGCCGGAAGCGGAGTTTGAGTCGGTGCGGACGTGGGCTTCGGCGTCGCGCCAACCGGTAGCGGGCTCGTGCCGCCGCCTCCGCCGCATGCGACCAACACACCCGACGAACCAAGTGAAACTAAAAATAAGCGGCGGTTCAAAGACATGATGCCCTCCGTCTAACGCTGTTGGTAAGCAGGCTTTCGTTCGGAAGCGTCAGTTGTCATTTAAAAACCGGATTTGTGATGAAAGAAAACGCCCCGTAAGAACAGGGCGTTTTTGCTTTCCGTTATGAGAGCGCTACCGGTTCGGCCGGTGTCTTACGTTCCGGAGTCGTATGCGTACACATACGAGCTCGATCCCTGGGTTGTGCCCGTATCGCACCACGTGGTGTCATAGTACCAGCCGTAAGACCAGCACGAATTGTAGGGATAGTTCCAGGATGACGTCTGTACCGCCGCGGGCTGCGTCTTTCCGACGTATTTCGTGCCGGCGCCGTCGGTTAGATTGAGTGAGAACACGTCGGTGGTTCCCAAATTGAACGTGCGGCCATCCGTGTAACCGTAATTGTCAACCCAACTGTAGGTTGAGCAGCCCCAGTAGTTGCACTGCGTTCCGATCGTTTTCGAGTAGTATGTGACTTGCGAACCGTACAGCGAGACCCATACATTCGTCCATGACGATCCCGAGCACACATTCATATACGCGCCGGTCGTAAATCCGGACTGACACGTCTCGTACCACTCCTGATACGGCGCGTTCATGTTTGCCCCTAAATCGTAGCTGTAAGCATCCGATCCGTCAATGTTCAGCACAGCTGATGCTTGTTGCGCCGGGAAGGCGAACTGATGATCGTAGGTGTACGCCGATATACCGGCACTGCTGTACTGCTCGCTATTAGAGTACGCCGTCGTCTCGCTTTGCCATGGCGCGCTATACGTCTGCGTTCCGTTAACGGATTGGGAGTACGCAAACGCGTTGGCCCATGTCTGCAGTTTAACGACCGGATCGACGATTTCAATCGTCGTTTGCGCAGCATTGTTGGACATGTCCCAATCACCCGGTACGACGTTCGCGACGGATACCGTAAGGTGTTTGGTTCCGGTTGTTGCAAACGACGTTTGGAAAGCGCACGATACCGTACCGGCGGCGTCGACCCAAGTTCCGAGCGACTGATCGACCTGCTGACCATCGGCCGAGAGAATGCAATCGGCGTGCGCGCCAAGGTCGCCGTTCAGTTCACTAACGGTTGCGGTGAACGTTACCGGCTGATTCGGATACGCCTTTGGAGGCCCCGCAAGTTTAAGCGCGGAGAGATCCGGCCGCTTTTTCACCGTGTCGATCGTCGTAACGACGTCGGTGCGCGGATCGAGATCCGTGATGTTGCTGTCGAGCTTCACCGTTTCGTTTCGCGCCAGGCCCGTGTACGTGTGGCTCCAGTAGCCGCCGGCTTTCAAGTTATTGTAGGCCTGAGTCTGGTCCAGATTGCCGTCCACCGTCGTCGGCGTCACGGTCACATGCCGGAAGTTTCCGGAACCGGGCTGAGCGTCGAGCGTACCGGTCGTGGCCTCGACCAACGTCGTGCCATCCTTGGCCAGCAACGCGCGGCTTTGAACGGCCGCCGAGCCGGAGCGTCCGGTTACCGGATGGCTTCCGGTATCGCGGTACTTCTCGCTGTTCGCGTGAAAGAGCGAGGTCGCGGCCGCGATGTCACTCGCATGCCTCGGGCCGGTGCTGAGCGATCCGCCGGTCTGCGGCAGAGCACCGCCGGCGTGACTGCATCCCCCGGCGGCAATGAGTGCTGCAATGGCCGCTGCGCCAAAAAATTTCCCCCAGAATTGCATGTAACTCCTCAAAAAGCACGGCTCTTAAGTGCAGCACAATCACGCGTTCGTAATAACGGACGCGTAAGAGGGATGCAGCGGCGTGTAAAGCCACCGTAAAGCAGGGTAACAAGACCACGCTTGCTTGGCAATGAGCCAAGCGGACCGAAGTTAGCGCGCTACTTCGCCGGCTTTTTGGGCTCCGGCCTACAGACCGGACAGGTCAGCAGTCAATAGTCCGGTGGGCAGCCGCAGGGCTTGTTTTGCAGGGCGTTTGCCGTTCGCTTTAAAACGGCGGCTGCGATGAAACAGACAACCGGCTCGAAAACGTCGGAGACGCCATCGAAGCTCATAGACGGACGAATCAAAGAGCTAGATGATTGGCGCGGCGAGACGCTCGCAAGAATGCGCAAACTCATTCTTCAAACCGATCCGGAAGTGGTCGAGGAGTGGAAGTGGCGCGGGGTGCCGGTCTGGGAGCGCCACGGGATCATTTGCACGGGCGAGACGTACAAAAACGTGGTGAAATTCACCTTTGCCAAAGGCGCTTCGTTGAGCGATCCGGCCGGTCTTTTCAATTCCAGCCTTGACGGCAACGTGCGGCGCGCGATTGACATCCACGACGGTGAAGAGATCGATGCCGCGGCATTCAAGGACCTCGTTCGAGCGGCAATCGCTCTGAACGCCTCGAAGCCGAAACGGCGCTAGCCGCGCTCATGTCACGTTCCGTCCGGTAGCCCCGTCCAGGTGTTTGAAAGGGGATCGCACCGTGCTCAAGTGGTTCGTGAAAAAACAACTCGAAACGTTCGGACGGCGTTGGAATTACGACACCGGCTACGTCCGCGAGATCGTGGATGAAGCGGGCGTTGGCGCCGTAATGCCATTGCAAGCGCTTCAAAAACTCGGAGGACTTCGCGGAGCCGTGCCGCTTGCGGCGTTCTACGGCGCGTCGCTCACGGCGGCAAAACACGCCGACTGCGGGCCATGCTTACAATTAGGTGTATCGATGGCGGAAGCGGCGGGGCTCTCACCGCAGATCGTCCGCGCGATATTGCGCCAAGATCTCGAAGGTCTGCCGGCGGAGGCGCTGCTCGGCGTCGAACTTGCGCAAGCGGTGATTCACCGCGATGGCAGCGGCGACGATGCGCGCGAAGAGATCCTGCGGCGCTGGGGACGGCGCGGGCTCGTGGCGCTCGCATATGGAATTGTTGCGGCGCAAGCGTACCCGGCATTCAAATACGCAATCGGTCACGGTCATGCGTGCGTGCGCGTGCGCGTCGGAAACGAAAACATCGCTATGAAAGAGCCGAACTTCGCGTGAACGTTGAACTTGCCGAGCGCTTCGAAACCTTACGACCGGTACTCGTGCGGCACGCGTATCGCATGCTGGGGCAGTACACGGAGGCGGAAGACGCAGTCCAAGACGCATTTCTGCGCTGGTCTGAAGCATCGGCAAATGGGACCATCGACGACGATAAGGCGTATCTGCGCACGATCGTCACGCGGCTATGCCTCGATCGTTTGCGTTCCGCACGCGCGCGCCGTGAAGTTTACGTTGGCCCGTGGCTTCCGGAGCCCGTGCTTTCGGAAGAGAGAGAACAACCCGAAGCCGCGGCTATGCTTGCAGACGATATATCTTTCGCGTTGATGCTGGCGCTGGAACGGCTAGCGCCGCTCGAACGCGCCGCATTCTTGCTGCACGACGCGCTCAGCGTTCCGTTCGGTGAAGTCGCCCAAACGCTCGACAGAAGCGAAGAGGCGGTTCGCAAGCTGGCTTCGCGTGCCCGGGAGCACGTGCGCGATGCAAACCGGCGATCAGTAACGAAGCACGATGAGGCGATCCGCTTGCGCGATGCGTTCTTGGCAGCGATATCCAGTGATGACGCGGCGGCGTTGCAAAAACTTTTAACCGACGAAGTGCTGTTCGTCAGTGACGGCGGCGGCAAGGTGCCTGCCACCGCAGTGCCGGTGACGGGGCGCCATCGCGTTACGCAGTTGCTGCTGGGCTTAAAGCGCAAGGGCGCAGCAGCGGTGCGCCGTATCGACCTGGTCACACTCAATGGCCTGCCCGGCTATGCGCTCATCACAGCCACCGGGGTTGATACCGCAATCGCGCTCGAGATATCGGACGGAAAGATCGCGGCAATGTACGCGGTGCGAAACCCCGAAAAACTTCGTACGATCTCGGCGGCGCTTTTGTAAGATGGCCATGAATCCCGAGGGCATCGACGAAACCGTCGCAATATTCTTTGCGGCGTTTTCGAACGTGGACGGCCCCGCGCCGGTTGACTCCTTGTACGATATCTGTCTGGCGGAAGCGGTAATCGTGAACGCAACGAACCGCAGTCCGGCAATTTACTCGCTAGAGCAGTTTGTTGAGCCGCGCCGAGCGCTGCTCAGTAGCGGCACACTTGTCGGATTTCGCGAATACGAAATTTCCTCGGAGACTTCCGTGCATGACCGTATCGCGAACCGGATCAGCCGCTACGAGAAAACGTGGACTGAGGACGGTGTCCGCAAACAAGGCGCCGGAATGAAAATAATTTCTTTGTTGCTAACGGCTGAAGGTTGGAAAATCACCTCGGTCCTGTGGCAGGACACGTAAGACATACGCCGGCCCATGGCTATGACGGCGCCTGTCCTTACGCTGGATTTGACTCCGCCGTTAGCGTAGCAAGCGCCTCGGCGAAGGCTTGCGGCGATTCTATCGTTATGAGATGCCCCGTATCGGGCAGCAGCGTCATCTCCGCATTGTCAAGCACGAAGTCCGGAACGTCCCAAGCTCCGCGCGATCGCTCTCCCGCGATCAAATGCACGCGTGTGCCGTTGTTCAACACCGTCAGTACGTCATCGAGGTAATGTGGATTAGCCGTGATCTGCACGACGGATCGCGCCATGGCTTGCATTGTAGATGCTGGTTGGTTGCCGAGATGCGATTCCGCTGCAGCAACGCGCTCTGCCGTCGGCGTTACGCCCGAGCGCTGCAGCCACGCCGCCGGATCTGCGCGATCCGCTTGCAGTGCCGCCTGAACTTCCGGCAGCGTCGCCGAGGCAATACCGCTCGACCAGAAGGCGTCTTTTAGCGTGAAGTTTCCCTCGATACTAATTACCGAGCGCACGCGTTCGGGATATTGGCGGGCGAACAGCATCGCAATCGCGCCGCCAATCGAGTGGCCGGCGATGTGCGCAGACGCAATTTCCCGTTCGTCCAAAAGCCGGCGCAGATATTCGACCTGAGCCGGCAATGAGATCTCGCCATCGTAGCGCGCGTGTTCGCCGTATCCGAGCAGATTCGGCATAAGCGCCCGCTCGCCGAACGCGCTATCAATGGCTTTTGCGCGCATGTGCCCGATCAATCCGTGGACTAAGAGGATCGCGTCCATGCGCACCCCTTCGAGTTACGGGACGAGATAGACCTTGCTCTGCGAACCGCTCTGCGGCGCATGGAGATCGCGCAGCCGGAGCGGTACGCCGTTCATGGCTTGTTCGACTTTCCGAATCTCGGCCGCCGTAATCCCATCGCCCGCTATCGCCGACATGATTTGGTCGCCGTTGCGCCACGCAAAGTGCTCGTGCCGTACGAGCACCGGGCGCCCGTCCGGGCCTGCATCTTTCGCTTCGAACATGTATTTGCCGGGCAAGCCGTTTCGCGGATCGTACTTGTCGGCAAGAAGATCGAAGCTGCGGCCGCCGCTGCGCGTGTAGGTAAATGTGACGGCGTTTCCGTCCTTTCGCCAAACGTGCGTTGCGTTAACGTACACGCCGGTGCCGATGAGTTCGGTGCGTGAACCCGTTACGTCGCCCGGCAAACCGGCCGGCGCAACGAGCGTAAACGATACGCCGCTACGCGCTTGCGCTAGAGTGACGCGCTGCGCTTGTAAGCTCTTTACCAGCGCGTGCGGCGCGGGCGGCGGGGCGGTGCCGCCCAACGCTTGCAACGCAGCGCGATACCGCGCTTCCAGGCTTTGAATCACGGCGATCGATTTGGCCGGATACGCGCCGGCGAGAATTCCCAGCACCGCGGCTGCGGCAACCGCGCCACGCACGTAGCCCACGCGCCTCGGTGCGCTCGGCGGCGCAGGCGCATGCATTTTGTTCACGATCGCATTGAACGGGAGCGCTGGAACCGGGATGTTGCGCAGCGCGGCGCCTATCGAAGTTGAAATGGCGGCATCATCGAACATTGGATGCGATCTCCTCATTGTGCATGTAGTGAACGTTGCTTTCGCCCAAGGCTTTGCGCAGCGCGCGCCTGGCGAGCATCAAATGAAATCGAACGGTCGAGGCGGGCAGGCTGGTCGCCGCAGCGATCTCGGCGCTGTTCAATCCGGCGTAATAATGGAGAAGCAGCGCGGCGCGCTGCGCGATTGGAAGCGCGCCGAGCGCATCGTACAAATCCAACGCGTCGGCGCGCTCGAAAGAGACTTTGCAGTCCGCGCCGGCGTCCAGCGCTACAGTGACCGGACGGCGCCGTGCGATCGACAGCGCGTGGTTCACGATTAACCGGTAACACCACGCCGGAAACGCCGCCGGCGTTTTAAGTTGCGGAAGGGAACGCGCGAGCGCGGCACACGCGTCCTGCGCCGCATCTTCCGCCAAGCCGCGATCGCGCAGGATCGCGAGCGAAATGCGGTACGCTTCAGGCCACACCTGGGCGAGCAGACGTTCCAGGCCGCCTCCGCCGTTCGCGGCATTTCGTATCAGGGCTTCGTCTAAAGAAAGAGGCACACGCACTGCTCCTTCGGCAAGGGCCTTTCTAGAATAGACGCGCGGCGCCCCGGAAGTGTTGGGGCAAGGAATGGCGCCACGGCATGCGGGATGTTCCAGCCCATGAATCCGAGGGTGCGCCGGCATTAGCGACGATCATGTAGAGCACGGCCTGCGGCTCGCGATTATCGTCGCAGGTGTCAGCATTGCGGCCGTGATGCAATTTCTCGACTCGACGATCGTCAACGTCGCGCTGCCCGTCATCGGCGGAAATTTGGGCGCGACGTTCGACGAGATCGGCTGGGTCGTCACGGCGTACTCGCTGGCCGCGATCGCCGTCATTCCGCTCACCGGTTGGCTTTCGCAGCGCTTTGGCCGCAAACGCTACTTTCTGTTTTCCATCGTCGGGTTCACCGCGGCGAGCGCGCTGTGCGGCCTGGCTTCCACGTTTCCCGAACTTATCACGGCGCGCGTCATTCAAGGTTTGTTCGGCGGCGGTTTGGTAGCGACGTCGCAGGCGATCCTCGTCTCGTCGTTTCCCGCTGGGCGGCAAGCGGTGGCGCAAGGCATCTTCGCGCTCATTGCCGTGCTCGGCCCGGGACTTGGTCCGACGCTGGGCGGATGGCTGACGGATCAATATAACTGGCCGCTGATCTTTTACATCAATCTGCCGCTGGGCGTTTTTTGCGTGCTCGCACTGGGCAGTACGATGCGCGAATGGCCGACCGAGCGGCGCCCGATCGACGTGCTTGGCATCTTCTTGCTGGTAAGCGGACTTGCTGCGCTGCAGTATTTCTTGGAGCGTGGCGAGGTCAAGCAGTGGTTCGATGACCCCGGCATTCGCATTGCGGCCGGTTGGGCGTTTGTCGGCCTAGTGTGGTTCGTCACGCACGCCTTGCGCGTCGAGCATCCGGTGCTGGAATTGCGCACGCTGCGGCACCGCAATTTGACGCTGGCTGCGCTCGCTACATTTGCTTTGGGTGCGAATTTGTTCGGATCGCTGCTGATTCTGCCGCTGTATTTACAAAATGCGCTTGGTTTTACCGCGCTCGGCGCGGGTTTGCTGCTCGCGCTGCGCGCGGTCCCCACGGCAATTCTCGCGCCGTTCGCCACCATTCTGTTGCAGCGCGGGATTATTGCGCCGCGCGTTGCGGCCGCGGGCGGCTTTCTTGTGTTGGCAGCCGGAACGTATGGCCTCGCGCATGCCGTGACGCCCATCAGCGACGCGCAGACATTCGTGCCGGCAATGATTACCATCGGCGTCGCCTTCGCGTTTTTGTGGACTCCTATCGGGCTCATCGCGTTGCGCGGGCTGCCGCCGCGCGAACTCGGATACGGCGCCGCAATTTTCAATTTAAGCGCGCAGATCGGCGGCGCCGTCAGCATTGCAATCGTTACCGCGCTGCAAGACCGGCGGGACGCATTTTGGTGGAATACGCTCGCGTCCGAGATTACGCTCAGAAACGTGAAGGTCGAACAACTGCTCGGTCAATTCCACGACCGCTCGACAGTCATCCGCCTCTCGCAAGGCGTCGCCGCGCAAGCCGGCGTGCTTACTTACCGCGATTTGCTTTTGATGCTCGTCGTCCCCGCACTTATCGCCGCGCCGATTATTTTGATGACGCGTGCAACCACGATTACCCGGGCGCG
>JAICWY010000011.1 GCA_025934645.1 Vulcanimicrobiia bacterium | reverse complement strand
TCCGCGTGCCACGCTTGCTCGCGCGTAGACAGAGTGAGCTGAGATGGCGATCGGGGCGTAGCGCGAGACGACCGTCGGCCGGTTAATCCAGGCCTTCCGCCACGCGGCCCTCGTCATAACTCGGGCGTCCCTTCGACCGCTACGCGGCTCAGGATGACCGAAAAAAAAGTTGAACGCTCGCTCATGCCTTTATACGCGCGGACAAAGCATTACCGCTGTCATGGTGAGCCGCGCGTAGCGCGAGTCGAACCACGGCCGAGTTTGACGAGGCCAAAAAAAATAAGGGGCGCCGCCTTCCATCTCGGCGCCCCTAGGGTGCAGCATCGGGACGGGTTGTTACTGGATCGTATTGTTCAATCCGGTGATGTCGAACGTTCCCAGGCCCGTCGTATAGTCGTAGCCCGGAATGGCTGAGTACGTTCCGTTGACGCCGCTAATGATGTCGTGGAATCCGCCGTAGCTCTCCGTCGGCGGCGGTCCTTGCACCAGCGTTTCATTCGGTTCGTATTTTTGGTAGTTGTGATAGAGCACGGGGCCGGCGAAGCCGAGCGTCGTGTGAGAACTCAGCATGCGAGCGTAGACGCCCATTGCCAGCGGCGATGCTTCACTCGTGCCGCCGACGCTGCACGGCGATGGACAACTGCCGTTGATGAACTGGATCGGCTGCGTCGTGTAGACGAGATACGCGCCGGAATTCGCGTCGGCTGCCATGGCGATATCGGGCAAGCCGCGCAGATTGCCGGCGGCGACAATACCGGTCGTAAGCTGCACCGGCTGCTGCCATCCCGTTGCGTTCTCGAATTGACTCAAACCCCCGCCGCCTGCGTTCCACGCGGTTTCGCCGAGATACGTTTCATCGTTGTTCGATAGCACGGTCGTGCCGCCGACGCCCACGATGTACGGCGATGCCGCGGGATACTCGACCATCGGCGGACCGGTGAGCGGTGCGCCGTTCGTCGGCGCGAGCGCGCATGCGGAGCCCGTGTCGCCGGTCGATGCGAACATCGTTTGTCCGTGCGCGGCTGCGAACATCATCGTTTGATCGTCGGCGCGCATGGAGCCGTCGAGATACGCTTGATACTCGCACTCGCCGAAGGACGAGTTGCCAAGCTGCGCGAGATTATCGGACTCCCATTTGCTGTATTCGTTCGCGATGTCGGAATCGGTAAGCGAGGTCGTATCGTACAGATACAACGCCTTGGCGCCGCCGGCGATGCCGGTGGACGACTGCGTGTCGAGATCCCATTCGCCGACACCGGCGGTATCGGGGCTGGACAAGCCGACCTTCACAACGGTGACCGGCGTCTGCACCAAACCTTGTTGCTGCTCCGCATACGCAAGATCCGTAACCGTTTGGGAAACGTTGCCTTCGGCCATTACCGCGACCGTTGTGTTAGAAGCCGTGGGCGTGCTGCCGGCGTCGTAGTATGTTTGAATCGCATGTGCGTCGTAGCTGCGTACGCACGGCGTTCCGGAAGGCGCGGGATCGGTCGGGAAGCACGCCGTCGGGCCGGATGCCATGCGGGCTGCGTTGTTCAAGCCGAGCACGGCTACGGCGATGCCGTCGAGCGAACTGGGAACGAACGCCGGCGTCGTATTCGCGAACACGGTTTTGCCGCTGAGCGAGAACGATTCCAGCGTCGTGTTGAACGCCTTTTGCGCGATCGCCGCGGTGCCGTCCGCACTGACCAGCAGGTTGTTCGGCGAGGCCGTCACGTTCGTGAAGCCTTGGCTTTGCAGATACGAGACCACCGCAGATACTTCAGCCGCGCTCGGCGCGTACGTGCTCATCAACGTCGCATCGGAAAGACGTTGTCCCGCGGCAATCGCTTGCGCGAGTTGCGAAAGATTGTGCGCCTGCAGGGCGACGCGCACCGTTAATGGTTGCGTCGAAGCAACTGCGCCGAGGTCGCTCGCATTTGCGACCGTGACGCCTTGCGTCGAGGTTGCCGCCCAGCCCGACGGAGCGGCGATTGCAATGGTTTTTGCGCCGGAGGTGGAGGGCAGTACCGACTGCCCTCCGTGTCCCGAACACGATGCGGTGAGAATTCCGGCGGCCAACGCGACCGCAGAGAGTTTTTTCATGCTATCCCTACTTTCCGATGATCGCATTGGTCTTGACGACGTCGAAGCTTCCGAGCCCCGTCGTGTAGTCGTAGCGCGGCAGCGCCGATTGCGCGCCGTTCGTGCCGGACAGCACGTCGTGGAATCCGCCGACGAGCGACGTAGGCGGCGGTCCCGCGCTTTCTTCGCTCGAGTTCGGATTCTCGGTGTAGATCTTGTAGAAGAGCGGCGCGCCGAATCCGAGCGCGTTTCCGTGCGAGGATTGCATGCGGGCATATGCGCCTGCTGCGAGCGGCGACGCTAAACTGGTGCCGGCCTCAATACACGGCGTGCACGATCCGTTCGTGGCTTGCGCCGATGAGTACACCAGGTATCCTGTTTCGATCGATGCGTCCATTGCGATATCCGGAACGCCGCGATAACTGTATCCGACCGCGGTCGTACCGACGGGCTGCGTGGGCGATTCCCAATACGGCGAGTACTCGAATTGACTGAGCCCGCCGCCGCCGGCTTCCCATGAATTCTCACCGAGATACGAACCGTCGGCGTTGCTGAAGAGGTCCGTGCCGCCGACTGCGACGACGTACGGCGAAACCGCCGGCCATTCCGTAAAGGGCAAGCCGCCCGGTGCGCCATTCGTGTCCACGAAATTATTGCAGTATCCGCCGTTGTCTCCGGTAGAGACGAACATCGTTTGTCCTTGCGATGCCGCTTCCACCAAGATCTCGTCGGCTGCGAGCATCGCGCCGTCTTGGTACGGGAAGACTTCGCATCCGCCGAACGACGAGTTGCCGATCGGGTCCGCATTGTCGGTCGTCCAGCGGTTGTATGCCGTGACGATATCGGAATCGGAAAGCGACGCGAAGTTGTAGAGATCGATCTGCTTGACCGTCGCGGCCATACCTTGCACCGCGGTCATGTCCAGCGTCCATTCGCCGTTGCCGGACGTGTCGGAACTCATCGGTTCTACCTGGACGACGTTCACCGGAACCTGCGGCAAGTTGTAGACTTGCTCGTTCCAGCGGAAATCGCTCACCGCGCCGGACGTGTCGCCTTCGGTGAATATCGCGACGCTCGTATTCGCGCCGGTCGGCGCGTTCGCGGCGTCGTACACCAGCTGCATCGTCGCCGGATCGTAGAAGCGCGGGCAGATGCCTTCGGCGTTGAGGCCTTGCGTGCAACTGTCTGCAACGGGCGCGGGCGTCGGTGTCGGCGTGGGCGCCGCGGTCGGCGCTACCGTCGGAGCCGGCGTTGGAACGGGCGTTGCCGTCGGTGCCGGCGTGGGAGAGGCTTTCGTTTTCTTCGGCCCGGGCGCGGCGAGCTGCGCGTTGTTCAAGCCCAGCACTGCGATGACGGTACCGGAGAGCGCTTGGGGCACGTACGCAGGCTGCGTGTTCGAAAAAAGATTCAGCCCGTTCGCCGTGTAGGATTCGAGCTGCGTGGCGAAGGCTTTTTCGATCTGCGCCACCGTGCCGGTCGCGCTGACCAGAATGTTGTTCGGCTCGGTTTTCACGTTCGTGAAACCTTGCTGCTGCAGATACGTGGTCGTCTGCGCGACTTGATCGGACGTCGGCGCATACGTGCTCATGAATGTTCCGCGCGGCACGATCTGTCCCGCGGCGACCGCCGATTTGAGTTGGTCGACGTTCCGCAGTTGCAATGCCAGGCGGATCGTCAGCGTCTGATTCGCCGGCAGCGCGCCGTTGTCGGTCGCGCCGGTGAACGGCACGGCTTGCGTGCCCGTGGTCGCCCAGCCCAGCGGAATGCTGACCGCCGTGGATGCCGCGCGAGTCGAATGCGCGCCGAAGCTGCTCGGCGTGCCGCCGCCGTTTGGAGCGGCCGGTAAGGCAGAAGAACCGCCGTGACCCGAACACGACGCCGTTAGGATGCCGACAGCGAGCGCCGCGGCGGTCAATCTTTTCATATGGTGGGACTCCTCCTCGCATCCCACAATACGGGCGCCCGCACCAGGGCCGATATACCGGAAATTGAGTAGAGCGAAGGGGAGGGCCCGTTCGCTAGGATGATGATGTCATGGTTGTATCGTTAGCGGGTGAGTGGGATATCTATCGCCGCGCCGAGCTGCGCGAGCGGCTGGAGCCGGCGTATGCCGAGAGGGAAATCGTCCTCGATCTCACCGCCGCCAAATATGTGACGAGCACGCTCATCTGCGCGCTGGTCGTCATGCAAAAACACCGCGTGGCGCAATCCTTGCCCCAAGCGGTGCTTGCGGTAAAATCCGCGTTCGTTCGCCGGCTGCTCACGGCGACCGGTCTGGACGGCCTCTTCCCGATTTACGAATCCTTGGAAGAGGCTGTCGCGGGCCCCCAGCCGGATCCGGCTTAGAGCCCGGAAACCCCGTTCGGCGATCCCAGGCCCGTCACGAGATCGTAGCCGGAAGGCGCGACGTCGTTGAACGCGTTTTCGCGATCGTACGAATATGCCGGCGGCTGCGGGTTCGCCGAGAGCGCGTATGCCGCGGCAAGGACCGGCGCGCCGACGCTCGTACCGCCTGCCACAAGCCAGCCGCCGGCCGTCGAATCGTACATCGTCACGCCTGTTTGCGGATCAGCAACGGCTGCAACGTCCACGATTGCGCGGGATTTGCAGGACGTGTTGCCTTGCCACTTCGGTTTTGCTTCGTACCGGCTGCAGCCGCGTGCGCCGTATTGCCACGCGGTTTCCGTGCCGTTCGAAAGTGACGTGCCTCCGACCGACGTGACGTACGGCGAGGCCGCCGGATAGAAGGGACTGGCTTCGTCACCCGCGCTCACGGTAATCGCGATACCGGGATGATTGTAGTGCGCATCCTCGCCCGTTTCCCCCGACCATTCGGGACCGTAGTAGCTGTTGCTAACCGCAACGGCGCCCATCGATGCCGCCGTGTCCACGCTCGCGCCCAGATCGTCGAACGAGTCGGAATTGGCTTCAACGAGAAGAATGTTGCACTTCGGACACACTGCGGAGACCATGTCCACGTCCAGGGCGATCTCGGTTGACCACGGTAAGCTGGCTGCGGGATAGGGTCCGGCTTGTCCGCTCTGGTTGACTTTGCGGAAGCAGCCGTTGAGTGTCGTGCACGGCGGTAAACCGAACGCGGTCCGGTACACCGCAAGATCCGACTCCGCATTCGGATCGTCATTCGCGTCGACGATCGCAACGGTTCCACCGGCGTTCGCAGACGGGAGATGATAGGCGTTCTGGATATCGGCGGGGTGCAGTCCGCTTAGCAGATTCGCCGGCGTTGCCGCATCGGAAACCGCGGGCACGTTCGTGTTGATCGCAACGCTGCAATTCGCGCCGGCCAGCAAGAAGTTCCAATCGCACGCGAGGCTTGCACCGGGCATGGCTGAAAGTGAATCGCCCGGCATTGCGGAAAGCGAATCGCCCGGCATTGCGGAGAGTGAATCGTTTGGTGTGCGTAAGTTCGGTACTGCGCCCGAATGCGCTCCGGCGCCGCATCCTGCAAGAAACGCGATGCACGCCAAAATCGATAGACGCTTTAAAACCTGCACGAAGACCTCCACATCTCCAGGGGCTAGGCTGCTACGCCTGTACCCAGCCCGCGCCTGTTGCTAACGCGATGGCTTCCCGCCGCCCGCTGCACTGCAGTTTGCGGCAGATCGCCCGCACGTGCGTATCGACGGTGTGCGGGCTTCGTCCGGTCTGCTGTGCGATATCTTTTGAGCTCGCACCTTTGGCAAGCAGTTGCAGGATGTCCCTTTCGGCGCCGGTCAAGGCCGCGTAACCGAATTGCTCCGGTTCGCGCAGCGGCAACGCCGTAAGCAACCGCGCGATGCCGCCGAAGTTTTCCGCACGCATACGTTCAAGCGCGCCATCGGAAACTGCGCTTCCGTCGGTTTGCCCCAACCGGCTGCGGTACGTCGCGCGCACCGCGTTGACGAACGCGGAGAATCTGCGCGCGCCCGGCGGCAACGATCGTTCGGCCGCGGTGAGCCGTTGATGCGCGGCGGCATTGTGGCCGCGCAACATCTCGCAGATGCAGAGCAGCAGTTGCGCGCGCAGCACGCGGCGTGAATTGCCGCGGAGGTCGTGTAGAATGGCTGTCGATGCATCGAACGCTTCATCCGCGGCTTCAGGCATCTCGGCTGCCGCTGCATACAACGCGATCTCGGCCCAACGCAGCGCGCGCCGCTCGGGATCGCGCTGGTCCGGTGCAGTACCACTGAGCATATCGTAGGCAGTGCGGAAATCGCCCGACCACGCTGCGCGTAAAGCATCGGCGGGAAGCAACCCTTCGGCATAGGCCTGCGGATAGATCGCGCGGCTTTCGCGCACGAGCGGATCCAGGCGCTCGATGGCGGCAATATTACCGCGCTCCATTTCTATCTCGTACGTGCCGATGAGCGCAAACATTCGCGCTTGCGAACTCGCGCTTTTGCGTGCGCATTCGCCTAATTTATCGAGAATCGATAATGCCGCGATGGGGTCGCCGTCGGTTTCAGAACTGATGGTGTACAAGATGCTGTACGCACGCGCGGCGACTTCGTACATGTTGAATTTGAGTGCCGCATCGATGGCGAGGCCGGCGTACGAGCGCGCCTGTGGGATAGAGCGGGCGTACAGGTGGACGTACGCCGCTTGCTGCAGAACGCGCGCGCGGGTCGCATCCTCTGCCGAACCGGCGATGCTGTGCATGGCGGCGTCGATCGCGACGAGCGCTTCGGTTTCGCGTCCGTGTTGAATAAATGCCGTCGCCAGCGTGCCGAGAATCGTCGCGCGCAGCGAGGGTTCTAAATCGTAGCGTTCCGAGTACGGTTTGAGCAGCTCCGTGCAATCCAATCCGCGGCGGACCATTTCGGTGCCGTAGCGCTGCACCAGGCGCGCGCGCAAGTCCAATTCTGCGCCGGCCGCTTCGATCGCGGCGCGAAACGCATGATCGGAGAGTTCGTACCGTCCGCGCGCCGCCTCAATCATGGCGGTCAATCCCATTAGCGCCGCGTTGCCCGCGCGAACGCCTTCCGGAAGCGCGGCGAGCGCGCTCGCGAGCACCTCGCTCTCGCCCCGTTCGAACAAAGCCGCACCGTGCCGCTCGATGATCGCGACCATCTCGGGAAAGGCGGCGGCGCGAAGATAGAGCGCGAGCGCACCGGCGGTGTCGCCGCGCTGTTCGAGCGCCGCGGCGCCGCGCCGCATAACTTCGGCCGATTGTGCCTCGCCCGAACGCCGCAGCTGCGCTTCCAAAAAATCGCGGAAGAGATCGTGATAGCGGTATTCGCCCGGCGCGATCTCATTTAAAAATGCGACCTTCGCCCGCAGCGCCGCGACAAACGCCGCATCGTAGCCGAGCGATTCGGCGAGCGCACCGGAAAAGCTGGAGAAGATGCAGGTCTCTTGCGTAAAACGGTGTTCTTCCGGTGAAAGCGCCGCGTAGACTTGCTCGGCGAGATAGCGGTACACCATGTCGCGCGTGCCGGATGACGCGCTGCGCAGATCGGCGGCGTGCGTGCGCGTTCGCAATGCGATCGTAAGCGCGACCGGCCAGCCTTCGGTGAGCTCGCGCAGCGCTTCAATCTCTTGCGGATCGATTTCGTGCTGCGAATCGGCTGCTGCGAGCGCCTCTTCGGGTGTGAAGCGCAGATCGTCTTCGCCAATGGGCATATCCATCCGCCCGTAAGCAATCCACGTCGCGACCGGCAAGCCGACGTCCGAACGCGCCGCGATGATCCATGAAATGCGATCCGTCGTGCGTTCGATGAGATCGGCGAGCAGCGCGATCGATGCGGGATCCGCAGCGGCGTAATGCAGATCGTCGATCACTATCGTGCACACCGTCCGCTTCAAATGCTCGGCAAACCAATCGGAGAGGTGGCGCACCGGTTCGCTGGCGGCGAGTACGCGCTCTTGCATCGCGGGGAACGATGCGAGCGCACCCGGGGCAACGGGCTCGAGCGCTTCACTCAGACGGCGCACGAAGGCGAGCAGATTCCCGTCCTCGCGCCGCACATCGTACCGTAGCGCTTCCATGCGCGAGGTCTGTAAGAAATCGCGCAGCGCGACGCTTTTGCCGAATCCGGCGGGCGCGACGATAAGCGTCACCGGAAACCGGGACGCGCGTTCCAGCCGTTCGTTGATGCGGGCGCGCATCAGGCGGGTCGAGTGCATCTGCGGCTATTCTTAACGGTAGGGGCCGCCGCCGCCCGCTTGTCCTGCCGCAAAAGTCGGAGGTGCGGGGATGGGCCGTAGGGTATAACGAGCCATCTATGGCCACATCTTCGGTAGCCGAAGACGTCGCTATGGCAGCGGGTGTGTCGACGCCGGAGCTTGCGCGAGAGCGCATTTTCCAGAACCGGCGGCTCGCCGTTGCCTTAGGCGCCGTCGTCCTTCTCGCCGCGCTGGTTTTGCTTGCGCCGCGGCTTCTTTATGCCATGTCCCACGCGACCACCGACGATGCATACGTTGACGCGTATCCCGCCGTCGTAAGCGCGCGGGTGCCGGGCGCGGTCGTCGCGATTCCGGTGCACGACGGCGAACGCGTGCGCAAAGGGCAAATCATCGCAAAACTCGACGACACCGACGCGCGCTCCGCGGTGATCGCGGCGCGTCAGCAATTGCTCAGCGCGCAGGCGGCGCTCGCGCAAGCGGAATACGACGCGCGCTCCGAGAGCCGCCGTCACGAAGCCGAAACTATGCGCGCAAGCGCACTGGCAAGTCAGGCCGGCGATCGCACCCGTTCGCTGATGCTGACCGCGCGCAGCAATCAGGCCGTAGCGAAGGCCACGCAAGAGAGCATAACGGAAGCTGCGGCGGCGCTCGATGCCGCAAACGCGCAGATTCCCGCGGCAAAGACGCGGCTCGACAATGCGACGAGCACGCTTAGGCGCATGCAAAATCTCGCAAAGCAAGGCTTCATCTCGACGACGCAAGTTGAATCGGCGCAGAACGATTATTCCGCGGCGCAGGCGGCATTGCAGTCCGCGATCGCGGCGGCCGCGCAAGCGAGAGCGAATTTAACCGCAACGCGTGCGAAAGCCAATGCCGACGTGCTGCAGTCGGATCAAGCCCAAGCCTCGGCGCAAGCGGAGAAATGGGGAACGACGCTCGCGCAGAGCGACGCGATGGAAAACTCCAGCGACGCGTTCGCCGCCAAACAAGCTGCCGTGCAAGCGCAACGCGCGCAAGTCTCGGTTGCGAAACAAGCGTTGGATCTGGCCCAGTACAAACTGAGCGAAACGGTGTTGCGCGCGCCGATCGACGGCTACGTGGCTTCGCGTCCCGCGACTGTCGGCCAAACGCTGCAGAGCGGGGATCCGGCGGTGGTCGTGATGCCGTCCAGCGGCGTGTACGTCACGGCGAACTATAAGGAAACGCAATTCGATCGCATCCACGACGGCGCGCCGGCCGACGTGCACGTCGATGCGTTTCCGAACGTGACGTTCTACGGCCACGTTGACGAGCTGGGTGCAGCGTCGCAAGCGGCGCTTTCGATCGCACCGGACACGCGCGTCACCGGCAATTTCGTGAAGATCACGCAACGCGTCCCGGTACGCATCGTGATCGACCGCTCGACCGCCTCTTCACCGGCGCCGCTGCGCCCCGGCATGTCGGCCGAAGTCTCCATCTCGCATTGAAACTCTTCCGGCCGCGCGTCCCGCTGGCCGTGCTGGCGGTCGCGACGATTCCGCTGTGGCTGTCCATCATGGACACGACGATTCTCAACGTCGCGTACGACGATATCGTCGCCTCGCTAGGCGCAACGCTCGACGAAGTCTCGTGGGCATCCACGGCCTATTTGCTGGCGAGCATCACGATGCTGCCGCTGACGGGCTGGGTCGTTGCGCGCTACGGGCGCAAGCGGCTGTTCATCATCTCACTGCTGCTCTTCGCGCTTGGATCGCTGCTGTGCGGCTTTGCGACCACCGCCACGCAGCTTGGATTATTCCGCCTGCTGCAAGGCGCGGGCGGCGGGTTACTGGCAACGCTCTCGCAATCGGTGTTGATCGACGCGTATCCCGATGAAGAGCGCGGCGAAGCGCTCAACCTGCTCTCGGTGCTCGCGATGGTCGCACCCGTTGCCGGTCCGATCATGGGCGGTTTCGTGCTGGAGCGGTTTTCGTGGCCGATGCTGTTTTTTATCAACGTGCCGCTCGCGCTCTTCACGGTTTGGTTGTGCCTGGACATGGACATCGACCAGAAACAAAAGAGCATTCCCGGCCGCTTTTCGTTCCGCACGGTGCTGCTGCTCTTCGCCGCGCTCTTCGCACTGCAGTACGCGCTGCAGAACGGGCAGCGGTTGGACTGGCTGAGTTCGCCCGAGATTCGCTGGTTTGTAATTGCGTCGGTCGTGCTCGGCGGGGCACTCATCGTGCAGCAATTGCGCACGCCGCGCCCGATGATCGATCTGCGGTTGTTCAAAAATCAAAATTTCTTGATCGGCAACGTGCTTTCGACTGTGGCCGGCGCTTCCAATTACGGCGTCGCGTTTCTAGGCCCGCTGTTTTTACAGCAGATCCTTGGTTTCTCGCCGTTTCAAACCGCGTTGCTCACCATCCCCGCAACCCTCGGGCTATTTATCGGCAACCGCGCGCAAGCGTATTTGAGCAAAAAAATCTCGCTCTATCTGATTGTGCCGCCGGGCATGCTGCTGCTCGCCATTGCGCTGTGGTACAACGGAGTCTACGCCGACCTCAACAGCTTCAGCAGCATCTGGTGGCTGCGCATCGTGCAAGGTATCGCCTTCGGCGCCTTCGTCGTGCCGATCGGCATCATGGCCTTTGCGACGATTCCCAAGCGCGACGTGGATGCAGCGTCCGGGTTGTTCGGCATCATCCGCCAGGAGAGCGGGGTCATCGGCATCGCGGTGATTGCGGCGATGCTCGAGGGCTCGCAAGATTTTTATTTCCGCAGGCTGCTCGAGGACGTGCCGAAGTGGCCGGTCCTCACGCACCGCGCGGCGGTATCGCAGAACGCGATCGTCGCTTCCGTCTCGCAGCATGCCGCCGTTTTGGCGTATCAGCACGTGTTCGCGCTTTCGGCCGCCATCGTGTTCGTGCTGGCGGTGCTGATTGCGCTCTACGGATTTTGGGAGTCGCTACCCGCGCGCCTCGGCAACCGCCCCGCGCGTGATCCGGCGTAGCTCTTCCAGCATAACCTCCAGGTCGCGCTCTTCCGTGCGATGATTGGTAATGCAAACGCGCATCGCGCGTTTGCCGAAGATGGTCGTCGAGGAGATCACCGCCACGCCGGATTCTTGCAGCCGGATCACCGACTCGTCGGTAACGCGGTCCAGCGTCGCATCGTCGAGTCCCGCAGCAACGTGAGGACGGAAGCACACGATCTGCAATTCGACCCCAGCCACAAGTTCGAAATCCGGGTCGTTTTGCAGACGCGCAGCCAGCCGCTGCGCCTGATCGCAGTTAATCTCGATCGCGCTTGCAAGCTTGCGCGCGCCGTGCTCCTTGAGCGTAAACCACACTTTGAGCGCCCGGAAACCGCGCGAGAGATCCGGTCCGTAATCGGTGAACCACGGCTCGCCCGCAGCGATGCCTCGCGTCATGCGCGTGATGTACGGGCCCTCGCTCGCGAACGTCGCGCGGTGCATTTCGCCGTCGCGTACGAGTACGCAGCCGGCATCGTATGGCACGTGCAGCCACTTGTGAAAATCGAACGCGATCGAGTCCGCGCGCTCGATGCCGTAAAGCTTAGGCCTAAGGCGTTCGGACAGATATGCCGTCGCGCCGAACGCACCGTCCACGTGAAACCAGATTTGCTCGCGCTGCGCGAGATCTGCGAGCGCGTCGAGCGGATCGATCGCGCCGACGTCCACGGTTCCGGCGTTACCGACGATGAAGAACGGCCGCAAGCCTTGCGCGCGGTCGAGGGCAATTGCACGCGACAGCTCGCCCGGATCGATGCGGTGATCGCTATCGACGGGCAAGACCCGCAGATTCGCCGACCCGATGCCCGCAATCTCGAACGCCTTGCGAACGCACGCGTGCGTCGCGGCCGACACGTATCCGGTCAGCCGAGCGTTTTGCGGATCGAGTCCGTGTTCGCGCACCGCCGTCCCGAGCGCTTTCGTGCGCGCGACCAGCACGGCGGCAAGATTTGCAGCCGAGGTGCCAATCGCCAGTAAACCGCTCGCGCTCCGCGGCCAGCCGAAAAGCGCGTGGAACCAACCGATAACTTCGCGTTCGACGTAGACGGCGCCGTGGTCGCGACCGCCCACGTTCGAATTCATTGCACCGGCCAGCATATCGGCGATTGCGCCCGAGGGCGTGCCGCTGCCGTGCACCCAGCCCCACCAGCGCGGATGAATGTTGCCCGTCGCGTACGGCAGAATGGTTTGCGTGAATTCCGCATACACATCGGCGAACGGCGCCGGATCCAGCGGCATCGCTTCGCTCAGCCGCTCCTTTACCGCATCGGGTACCGGCGTCCACACGCGACGTTCGCGCACGTCGCGCATGTAATCGATCGCGTCGTCCAGCGCGCGGTGCGCGTCCGCGCGAAAGCGCTCCCAATCAGCGGGATCCAACACGCTGCACCAGCCGTTCGAACGCGGCGAAGACGCGATGCGCCGCGGGAAATTTATACGAAAAAAGTGCCGGATCGTCGCCGGCGTGCACGATCATGGCCGGGTCGGCTTCGAAGAGCACGAGCCGGCCCTCGCGATCGATGGAGCAGTCGACGCCCACGTATTCCAATTCCAGCCGGCGGGCGATCTCACGCAGCGCCGCGCGCAACGTTTCGGAGAACACATCCTCGAAATGTTCCAAAAAGCGGCGTTCTTCCTCGCGCATCCACGCGTGTTCGCGCATCGGCGCGTTGTAGTAGTGAATCATCCAGCGCGGCGAGATCGCCAGGTGGTATGCGATCGGTTCGCCGTCGACGATGATGATGCGGTATTTGCGGAAGTATCCGTCGTCTTTCGAAAAATCGACGAACGGCATGACGAAAAATTCGCCGCCTGCGACGCGAGCGAGATACTCGTTTAACTCTGCGGCATCCCGGACACGCTCCAAATCTTTACCGGCCTGCGATCCGACGGGACGGATCACGATCGGAAACGGCGGCAAACTTGCGCCGCGCATCGCGTCATCGCGTGAGACGCGGTGCGTTTGCGGCACGATCGCCGCTTCAATGCCCTGCAAAAGCTTCGCGGCCCTCACGCGGTTGGTCAGCGCGATCCGCTCGGGGCGGTTGATGACGGGAAGGCCCGTACGCTCGATGACGCGCTGCGCGAGGCGCAGACGCGGTTCGTTCTCGTCGCATTCGGCGATAGCGACGAACAGCACGCCCGCGTGCGGAAATGCCGCCGCCTCGATTTGCGGTTCGTTCAGCACGTAGAGTTTGTGCAGCGTCGTGGTGCGCCGGTCGATCAAAAAGTCTACCGGAACGTTGGCTTGCCAATCGCCGGGGGCCAGCAGCACCAACACGCTGCGCTGCTCTTGGACTGCCGGTTCGCTGAACAGCGTTTGCCGGCGCAGCACGCGCGCTTGATGTTCCAGCGCTTTGGCGGGGTTGCCGGCGATCTGTTCGAGTTCGTACATCGCGAGGTTCGCCTGCGCGTTTTGCGGGTCGCTCGTCAATACGCGTTCGTAGACCGGACGCGCATCGTCGAACCGTCCCAGCCGCACCAAAAGCGCTCCCAAACCCAAGGCGGCTGCAGCCGAATCCGGATCCAGTGCGAGCGCTTCGCGGTATTCGCTTTCCGCCGCGCGTTCGTCGCCCGCATCGGCAAGCGTTACCGCGAGATTGACGCGAAACTCCGGCGCGTGCGGCGCCGCTTCAACTGCTTCGCGAAAGCGCTGTGCGGCTTCCGCGATGCGCCCTTGTTCGCGTAGCGCTATCGCGGAGCGGTTCGCTTCCAGTGCGGCTGCGGGTATGGATGGCTGTCGTGGCGCGGAGATGGGCACTGTCCTCCTGTGTACGTCGCCGGTTGGATCGTTCTGGCGGTTCTCTGTTGCTGCGTTTGCGCCTATGCGCTTCGCATGCACCGTCGCGTGCGCGCGCTTGAGAATCGTTGCCGCGTCGCGCAGGAGCGCGAATCGCACGTGTTGGAAGGCGCGCGCGTCCTGACTGCGGCGTGCCGCGAATCGCGAACGGCTGTGCTCGCGGCGCTCGACAGCTTGTTGCGTCTGCTGGAGCCGGCTCTCGATGCCGTCATGGTCTTCGAACCGGCGGGCGAAGAGCTCGCTTGCGTGTACGCGGCGGGGGCGCGCGTGGAGCATTTCGGCGCGATGCGCGTGCGGCGCGATCACGGAGCGTCGCTGCCCGCGCGCGCCGCGCTCTGCGGGCACCGCATAGAGCTTACCGGAAAAGTGAGTCCGCTGATTCCGACGGATCGTGCGGCGCTTGCGATTCCGATGATGATTGGGGCATCGGGTTTAACTGCCGTTGTGTATGCCGCATCGGCGCGCGAACCGATCGCCTCCGCCGATGCGCTGGTGCGAGCGGTAGCGCAAGCGGCGGCACCCTACGCGCTCGCCGTAGAACGCGAGGCGGATCGCGCGCAGGCAGTTTACGATGCCCTGACGGGCCTGCACACGCCGCGCGCGTTCCGGACGGCGTTGCAGCGCGAGATCGCGACTGCGCGGTTGACCGGCACTGCATCGATCGCTTTATGGTTCGTCGACACGGATCATTTCAAGCGCGTAAACGACACGCTGGGTCACGCGGCGGGCGATGCGGTGCTGCAGCAGATGGCGCGGCTGCTTCAGGCGCACGCGCCTTCGCCGGCAGACCTGGCTGCGCGCAACGGCGGGGACGAGTTTTGCGCGATCCTGCGCAATACCGGAAAGGTGGCGGCTATCGAACGCGCCCGCCGTTTCTGCGATGCAGTGCGCGCCGCCGACTTCGGTGCGGGCGTGCGCATCACGGCCAGCGTCGGCGTCGCAGCGTATCCATACGATGCGAGCGAGGCTGCAGAGCTGCTGGAGCTCGCCGATGCCGCGATGTATCATAGCAAGCGCTGCGGCCGCGACCGCGTGTCTTTCGCGGCGGACCGCAGCTCGTTCGCCGTGTACGGCTAAAAAGCGATTCGACGCCGGGCCGCGAACAGTGGCGGCCATGATAGCGATTTCCGGGCGTCCGAACGCGCTCGATCGCGAAGTGAGCGCGCTTTCACCGCATGCGCTGCTCACCCAGCCGCCCGGCACGTTGATCGATCCCGCACGAGCGGCGGCCGCCGCGCATCTCGAGCAATTCCATATTCCCGCGTGGAGCGTGATGATCGCGCTGCAGATCGCGGTGCTGGCCTGGTTTTGGAGCTCGGGAAACTCGGCGCGATTGCGGGACTATCTGCGGAGCATCGTGCGCTCCGAGTTCACCGTACGCTTCTGCTACGGTGCTGCGGTTGCGCTTATCGGCAGGCTTGCCGCCTTCATCCCGCAGGCGCTGCAGTACCGTTTCGAGCGCTTGATGGATCTCAACGCGCTCTTGTTCCGCGCTTGGCTCGTGGAATGGATCGCCTCGACCCTGATTGCTATGCTCGCCGCCGGGTTGATCGCGGCCGTCGTGCTGTGGCTCGCGGACCGCACGCATCAGTGGTATGTGTACGCGATCGCGGGCGTCATCGGCTTCACGCTCCTCGTCTCCTACGCGAATCCCACGGCGATCGCGCCTGCCTACACGCCGTTCGCAACGTTCGCGCCGACGCGCACGCTCGCGCGCGACATAGCAGCCCTGCGCGAGCGCACCGGCATCACGGTGCCGATCGTGCAAGAACAGGCTTATCCGCGGACGCACATCGGCAGCTCGTACGTCCTGGGATGGGGCGGTTCGCAAAAAATTGTCGTATCGGATACGCTGCTGCGCGGTGCGACCGAACGCGAGATGCGTTTCGTGGTCGCGCGCGCGTTCGCGTGGGTCGCGGCGAACGACGGATTGCATGTCGCGCTGGTCGAAGGCGCGTTCTTCGTAGTGGGGACGGCGCTCGCGGTGTTCGCATCCGATCGTATCGGCTTCCGGCGCGACGACGATCCCGTTTCGCGCTTGGCGCTCCTGGGCGCAGTGATGGGATGTTTTTACTTAATCGGATTGCCGTTCTACAACGGCTACATGCGCAACGTGGACGTGTCGGCCGATCAAGCGGCGATCGCGCTTGCGGCCCAGATGTGGCCCGGCGATCCACGCCCGGACGCGATCCGGCTGGAAGTTCGCGAGGCGGATCAAGCCCTGCGTCCGCCCTGCCCGAACCGCTTCGCGTATTGGTATTTCAATCAGCATCCGGCTGTAGGACCGCACATCGCGAGTCTACAGGGCCGGCCCGCCCCAAGCGCCTGCGCTCCGGTGCGGCTTAGCCGGTAAAGACGCTTCCCGTGACGCGTGTGCCCAGGTGGTGGGAGGTGAGCACCTCGACAACCGCTGCGTGCGCGATGCGTCCGTCCACGATCTGCGCCGCGGAGACGCCGGCCCGCACGCCCAAGGCCGCCGCACGGATGGCGGTACGCAAGTCGCCGGGAAGGCGCTCGTCATCGGCCATCGCGAGCGCTTCGGCCGGCGTGAGATCGGTAATCAGCGCTTCCGTTTTCGGGTCGCTGACGCCGCCGAGCGCGTGAAAGAAGATCGCGCGCACCGCTTCGGTTGCCGATGCGATCGCGCGCGCAACGTCATCGGCGTCGACCGGCGCGTCGTTCTCGCCGAAGACCGCGAATGCGGTGGGCTCGATGACCGGAATGTATCCGGCGCCCGTAAGCGTTTGCAGGATGCCCGTCTGCACTTTGCCGATGCCGCCGCCCGCGCCGGGCAGCATGGCGGCGTCCGAGCCCGAAAGACCGACGGCGATGTTCGCCGTGCGGTTCATGCCGCGCACCAGCGCACGGCTCGCGCGCGGCGTCGCTGCAACAAGAATGGGATGCACACGCTCGCGCGCCAGAAACGCCAAATCGTCGAAGAACGTGCTGTCGCCGGCGAACGCGGTCGCCTCGTCGACCCGTACTACGAACGCTTTGCCTGCAAAGGCCTCCATCCATCGTCCTCCGTTGCCTACGTTATCGACGTTTCAGATACAAACATAACGAAACCGCGTTACAAAACGGCTTGCCGCGGTGCTATAAGGGCATGGTGGCAGCTACGACGCTGATCGGCCCCGCGGCGGAAACGTTCGAGCGCCTTTTTGCCCGCGAATACCGCCGCGTGGTTTCGATCGCCTATCGCATTACCGCCGACGCCGGCGAAGCCGAAGACGTCGCGCAAGAGGTTTTCGTACGTTTGGCGCGCTCGCCGCGCTTGCCGGACGAAGCCTTGCCGTATTGGTTATATCGCGCAGCGGCGCACGCCGCATTGAACGCGGTGCGCGCCCGAAAGCGGCGCGCGCTGCGCGAGCGGCGCGAATTTCTGCTCCTGCAATCGCTTCGGGCGGCCGGCGAACATTCAGCCGATCCGCAAGCGCTGCTGCAGCGCGAACAAGGCCGCGCGGCGGTGCGCGCGGCGTTGCTGCGGCTGAACGCGCGCGACGCCGAGGTACTCGCGTTGCGGTACGGGGGACTCTCGTACGCGGAGCTCGCCGGCGTCCTACAAATTCCGCCGGCGCAGGTCGGCATGCGGCTTGCGCGCGCAGAGCGCGCTTTTAAAAAGGAGATCGAACGTGACACATCCCGGTAGCGGTGAATTACGCCGCGCGATCGACGAACCCGGGCACGCGCCCGAGGTTTTGGCGCACGCGAGCGAGTGCGATCAGTGCGGCACGGAACTGGAGCGCTTGCGTGCCGATGCGGGATTCTGCGCCGCCGCGCTGGAGGGTGCCGTCGCGCCGGATGCGGAGAGCGCCTATCGACGCGTGCATTCGCGCGCGATACAGCCCGCGGCGTTTGCGAACTTCGCGCGGCCGGCGGCCGCGCTGGCTGCAGCCGCGGCGATCGTTCTCGCCCTCGTGCTCACGCCGCTGGGCGGCTATGCGCGTTCGTTTCTGACGGTTTTCGAGCCCAAGCAATTCGAGGCGGTCCAGGTCTCCCGCGCGGATCTGCGGCATCTGCGGATTCTCCCGCAGGCCGAAGAGGTCGGGACGCAGCGGATCGTTACGAAAATGACGCACACGCGCTACGTCAGTTTTGCGTCGGCACAAAAACACGCCGGATTCGCGGTGCGCCGGCCGGGCGTCTTGCCTGCGGGCTTCGGCACGGTGCACGATTACATGACGATGACGCCGAGCGAAATGACGTTCACGTTCAATGCGGCTAAAGCGCGCGCATTCGAAAAGCGTTCGCACAAGACGCTTCCGCCCATGCCGCCCGGCTTGGACGGAACGACGGTGCGCGTGCGGACCGGCTACGCGCTTGAGTCCAGCTTCCAATCGCGCGCATCGAAAGAACAATCTTTGGTGATCGTGCAAGCCCAAGCGCCGCGCGTAACCTCCACCGGCGCTTCCCTGGATACGCTCGAGCGCTATTTGCTCTCCATGCCCAACGTATCTCCGGAGCTCGCGCGGCGCATCCGCGCGCTCGGCGATATTCAAAACACCGTTCCGGTGCCGGTCATCATCGACAAACAGACGGCGCGGCAAGTGCAAGTCGACGGCGCGCAGGGGCTCGCGATCGGCGATAATACCGGCCTCGGCGCCGGTGTCATGTGGCAGAAGAACGGAATCGTGTACGTGGTTGCGGGACCGCTGAAGATGGATCAAGTGTTGGAGGTTGCAAACGGACTGCGCTAACGTCGTAGACGTCGAGCATCTCGCCAAACAATTCGGCCACGTCGTTGCGCTCGTCGATCTGACTCTGCACGTCCGCAAAGGTGAGATATTCGGCTTCCTCGGCCCGAACGGCGCGGGTAAGACGACGTCGGTAAAGCTGCTTGCGGGGCTTGCGCGCCCGAGCGCCGGCAGCGGAACGCTTTTAGGCTATCCGCTCGGCGACCGGCGCGCGCGCCGCAGATTGGGGTACTTGCCGGAACTGTTCCGGTATCACGATTGGCTTACGGCGCGCGAAGTGCTCGCATTGCACGCGCGATTGATCGGCGAACGCGTGCACGTGCGCGATCTGGACGCGGCGCTACAAACCGTCGGTTTGCGCGCGCGCGCCGGCGATCGCGTCGGCACGTTTTCCAAAGGCATGCAGCAGCGGCTCGGTCTTGCGGTTGCGCTGCTGGGAAATCCGGAACTGGTCATTCTCGACGAGCCGACGTCGGCGCTCGATCCCGCAGGCCGCTTGGAAGTGCGCGAGATTCTGCGCGGATTGCGCGACCGCGGTGTCTCGGTCTTTTTGAATTCCCACTTGCTGACCGAGGTCGAGAAAGTCTGCGATCGCATCGCGATCGTCACGCGCGGCCGCGTCGTCGCGCAAGGAACCATCCCGGAGATTGCCGGGGCGTCCGCGGGCGTGCGGGTGCGTGTTCGCGAGAACGGAACGCCGCTTACGCAAGCGCTCGCGGAGTACGGACCCTACACGCGCGACGGCGAGCACATTTTCGCGCCGGAGGTGCACGCGGATCGCATTCCGGCGTTGGTTGCGGCCCTGGTCGCCGCGGGCGCGCAGGTGTATGCGGTCGAACCCGCGAGCACGACGCTGGAAGAGCGATTTCTACAGCTCACGCAGGAGCGCGGCGCATGATCGAGATCGCGGCACTCACGTTGAAAGAATTGGTGCGTAGACGCTTCGTCGCCGGCGCCTTCGTCGCGACGGCGGCACTGGTTGCGCTGACGGGCTGGGGCTTTTTCTATCTGAACCACCTGCACGAAGCGCGCGGACGGCCGGTCACGCATTTGGAAGTGCTGACGATGACGTCCGTCCTATTGATCTTGATCGCGTATCTGTTTAGTTTTCTGCTCGCGATGGCGGCGGTGTTCATTGCCGCACCCACGCTGTCGAACGACATTGAAACGGGCGTGCTGCTGCCGGTGCTCGCGCGTCCGCTCTCGCGCGGCGCAATTCTTGCCGGCAAAGGCGTCGCGCTGGCGATCGTGATCGCCGCCTACGCGATTCTTACGGGCGCGTGCGAATTCGCCATCGTAAACGCCGCGACCGGGTACGTGCCTCCCGCGCCGGCGGCCTCGCTTGCGTATCTCGCGCTTTCAGGGATCGTGATGACGGCGTTCGCGCTGCTGCTGAGCACGCGGATGAGCGCGCTCGGCGCGAGCATCGTTGCGGTCGTTGCGTTCATCATCGTGCGGCTCGGCGGTATCGCGCAAAACGTCGGCATGTACTACGATAATGAAACGGTACGGCACGCCGGGACGCTCACGCAATTACTGCTGCCCAGCGATGCAATGTGGCAAAGCGCCCTGTTCCGGCTGGAGCCCGCCGGCATGGTCGCGGCGATGAGCGACGCGCACGTTTGGCCTGGGCCGTTCTTTACGACGGCGCCCCCGCCTCCGGCAATGCTGGTGTGGACGTGCGCGTGGATCGTTGCCGTCGCGCTGCTCGCCGCGCGAAGCTTCGCGCTACGCGATCTCTAAATTATTGAGATACTGCATTGCGGCTTCCGGGCCGTCCTGCAGCCAGCGCTCGACGCCGTCGGCGGCCGCATCGATGAGCGCGGGTAGCCGCTCTTGCTCTTCTTTGCTGAACGGACTGAGCACGTGATCGATACTCTCGAACGCCGGACGTCCTACGCCGACGCGAATGCGCGGAAAACGCTCCGTCATGGTCGCGAGGATAGAACGCATGCCGTTATGGCCGCCGTGTCCCCCGAACGGGCGCATGCGGATCTTTCCGAACGGCAGATCCATGTCGTCGTAGACGACTAAAAGCGACTCGGGCGGCGTGCGGTACCACGAGGCGATGATCCGCAGCGGCACGCCGCTGTTGTTCATGAATGTGTGGGGCTCGACCAGCGCGAGTTTGCGCGATGAATCGTACACCTGTCGCGCGCCATCTTTGACCTTCCAGCCGTCCAACGCAAAACGCCGCGCCACCTCGTCGACTACCAGGAAGCCGGCGTTGTGGCGCGTGCGTTCGTATTCTCGTCCGGGATTGCCCAAGCCGGCGACGATGCGCACGGCCTGCGAGGAGCCTGACGCTATTGCGGCTGCGCTCCTTCGGCTTCGGGACGGCCCACCAGTTCGGGCTGCGCCTGTTCCAGCGCGGCACCGGCTTCGGCTTCTTCGAGTGCTCGAGCGGTCTTCGACGCTTCAACCGTGACGATGACGGTGTCGGCCGGCGTGAGCAATTTGAAGCCCGCCGGAAGCTTGACGTCCGATGCGCTCACGTGCTGATGGATACCGAGCGGCGTGACGTCCACTTCCAAATGATCCGGCAGTTTGTTTGCCGGTCCTTCGACTTCGATTTCGTGCGCGACGACGTCCATGACGCCGCCGAAATTACGCACGCCGTCGGGCGATCCGGTCGTTACGATCGGGAGCTTCGCGTGCACTTTCTCGGTTGCGGTAACGCGTTGCAGATCCACGTGGATCGTTTTGCGGCTAACGGGATCGATTTGCACTTCGCGCACGAGCGCGGTATCGAAACGTTTGCCGTCGAGCTGCAGCTCCACAAGGCCGGTGCGGCCGCCGCGATGCAACAGCTCGTCCAGCGCGCGGCGATCCATTGCGATCGACTCGCTGCTGCCGTGCCCGTACACGATGCCGGGAACCTTACCGGCGTGGCGCAGCGCGCGCGCCTTCGCGGAACCGCCTTCGCGGCGCTCGATTGAGAGTGAAAGATTTTGAGCCACGGTTATTCCTCGTTATTCTTATAAAAGGGCCGCCGGTTCCGGAACCGGCTGCGGGAAATCGGCCTTCTTATCCCCATCTTCGGTGAAGAGTTCGGAGACAGAGCGGTTGGTCGTGATGCGGTTGATCGCGTCCGCGAACGTTTGCGCGATGGAGAGCTGCGCGAACTTCGGATGCTCGTCCACGTCGTTGAACGGTATCGTGTCGGTGACGATCACGCGTTCAATCGGCGACTCTTCCAGCACTTGAATCGCCTCGCCGGCGAAGATGCCGTGCGTGGCTACGGTGTACACCTGCGTCGCGCCGCGCTCTAGAATCGCTTCCGCGGCTTTCGCGAGCGTGCCGCCGGTGGAGATCATGTCGTCCACGACGACCGCGATCTTGCCGCGCACGTCGCCCACGATGTCGGTCACTTCGGAGATGTCGGGCTCCGGACGGCGCTTGAACACGATCGCCAGCGAGCTGTTCAGACGCTTCGCGAAGAGTTCCGCGCGGTGCACGCCGCCGGCATCCGGCGACACGACGACGATGCGGCTCTCGGCGAGGCCCTCTTTCTTCAAATAATTGCAGAGCGTCGGCATCGCCATCAAGTTGTCGACGGGGCCGTCGAAGAAGCCCTGAATCTGCGCTGCATGCAAGTCCATGGTGACCATGCGCTTCGCACCTGCCGTTTTCAGCATGTTCGCGACGAGCTTGGCCGAGATAGGCTCGCGGCCGGTCGTCTTCTTGTCTTGCTTGGCGTAGCCGTAATACGGAATGACCGCGGTGATGCGGGCCGCCGAGGCGCGCTTGAGCGCGTCAATCATCAGCAGCAGCTCCATCAGCGCGTCGTTGACGCCGTTGCCGTTGGGCGCTTTGCAGATCGACTGCACCACGAAAACCTCGGAACCGCGGACGTTCTCGCCGACCTGTACGCGGGTCTCTTCGTTTTTGAACTTCGTCACCTGCGCCTTGCCGACGTGCAGCTTCAGGCGCTTCGCGATGTCCTCGGCAAGCTGGCGGTTCGAGTTGCCGCAGAAGATCAGGGGATTGTGGCTCAACGGGCGCTTCTCCAGGTCGTGGGCGGGGGGCGGAAGCTCTGTTCCGCCGGACTCCTCCGCAACCCTACCCCCAAGTTTAAGGGTAACTAGTCACGATGGCCTCGCAGCAGTTTAAACTCGTTAGTCCGTACCAGCTTGCCGGAGACCAGCCGAAGGCGACGGAGGCGCTGGCCGAGGGCGTGAAGCGGGGCGACGCGGCGCAGACGCTGCTCGGCGTGACCGGCAGCGGCAAGACGCTTGCGATGGCGCGGGTCATCGAATTGGTGCAGAAGCCCACGCTCGTGCTGTGCCACAACAAGACGCTCGCGGCGCAGCTCTGCGCCGAGTTCCGCGAGTTCTTCCCGGAAAACGCCGTCGAGTATTTCGTCTCGTACTTCGACTACTACCAGCCGGAAGCGTACATCGCGCACACGGACACGTACATCGAGAAAGATAGTTCGATCAACGACGAGATCGAGCGCCTTCGCCACTCCGCGACACAGTCGCTGATTACGCGGCGCGACACATTGATCGTTGCGTCGGTTTCGTGCATTTACGGCTTGGGATCGCCTTCAGACTACACCGAGATGTCGGCGCGCCTTAAAATCGGCGATACCATGGACCGCGACGCGCTCTTGCGCAAACTCGTGGACATGCAGTACCGCCGCAACGACATCAATATGGTCCGCGGAACGTTCCGCGTGCGCGGCGACACGCTGGAATTCGTCGGCGTGGACGAAGAACTGGTGCACCGCATCGAGTTCTTCGGCGACGAGATCGACGCGATCAACGTGGTCAACATCATGACCGGCGAATACGTCGAGAGCAAAGACGAACTGCTGATCTTTCCGGCGAAGCACTTCATCACGCCGGACGAGAAACTCCGGCGCGCGATCCGCTCCATCGAAGACGAACTCGAAGAGCGCCTGAGCTATTTTAAAAAGAACGGCAAGCTGCTGGAAGCGCAGCGCCTGGAGATGCGCACGCGCTACGATCTCGACATGCTGCGCGAGGTCGGCTACTGCAACGGCATCGAGAATTACTCGCGGCATCTCACGGGGCGCGAGCCCGGCACGACGCCGTGGTGTCTGCTCGACTTCTTTCCGAAAGACTGGATGGTCTTCATCGACGAGTCGCACGTCACGCTGCCGCAGGTGCATGCGATGTACGGCGGCGACCGTTCGCGCAAGCTCTCGTTGGTGGAGCACGGTTTCCGTCTGCCCAGCGCGCTCGACAACCGTCCGCTCACGTACGACGAGTTCGTCGATCACGTCAGCCAGGTAGTTTACGTCTCCGCGACGCCGAGCACGTACGAACTCGGCCGCAGCACGCAGACCGTCGAGATGATCATCCGTCCGACCGGCCTTGTGGATCCCGAAGTCGACGTGCGCCCAACGCGCAACCAAGTCGACGATCTGATGGAGGAGATCCGGCAGCGCGTCGAGCGCAAAGAGCGCGTGCTGGTGACGACCCTCACGAAGAAGATGGCGGAAGACCTCACCGACTTCCTGATCGAGATGAACTTCAAGGTGCGCTATCTGCACAGCGAGGTGGACACGCTGGAGCGCGTCGCCATTCTGCGCGATCTGCGTTTGGGCGTGTTCGACGTCTTGATTGGCATCAATCTCTTACGCGAAGGCCTGGATTTGCCGGAGGTCTCGCTCGTCGGCATTTTGGACGCCGATAAAGAGGGCTATTTGCGCAGCGGCACGTCGCTGATCCAAACCATCGGGCGCGCGGCGCGCAATGTCGAAGGTAAAGTGATCATGTATGCGGATGTCGTGACCGAGTCGATGGCTAGAGCGATCGGCGAGACGCGCCGCCGGCGCGAATTGCAGCTCGCGCACAACGCCGAGCACGGCATCGAACCCAAATCGGTGCGCAAAGAAGTGCACGATATCCTGAGCATGATCGGTGCGACCGAAGAGACGCAAGCGGATATCCGCCGCGAGAAACTGCCGCGCGACGTTGCGATGAAGATGGCTTCGGAGATCGAGAAGAAGATGCGGGAGTACGCCGCAAATCTCGAATTTGAAAAGGCTGCGGCCCTGCGCGACGAGCTGATCGAGTTACGCAAACAGATCGGCGGAAATGAATCGGTGTTATTCCAAGGCAAAGCGCCGAAAATATTCGAGCACGCGTTAAAGGAATTAGTCGGAAGTTAGCTGGAACAGCTTGCGCACCGCATGGGGAAGCGTGATTTCTCGGAAGCGTTCCGAACATTTGTCAATAAACACATCACTTCGGTCGAACAGATCGAAGTTTTGCTGATCCTTGTTGCCAATCCCAGCCGCGTTTGGACGGTCGCCGAGATCAGCGCGATTTTGCGCAGCAGCCCGAACTCTATCGCCTCGCGCCTGGAGGGACTGCGCCAGGCGAAGCTCGCCAAAGGCGACCCGAATGCCGGATTTCAGTACACGGCAAGCGGGCGCTCGCACGATATGGTCGAACTGCTCTCGGAAGAGTATGGCGCCCGGCGGTTTAGCGTGATCGAATTGGTCTTTTCCCGTCCCGATGCGGCACGGTCCTTCGCGGACGCGTTCCGCTTGCGAGATGAGGGCGATGAGCGGACTCGCTGAAGTCATCTATCTCTTGTGCACGGCCACGAGCCTGCTCTGCGGCCTGCTGCTGCTGCGCGGATACCGGCGCAGCGGCACGCGGCTGCTGATGTGGAGCGCAGTCTGCTTTTTCTGCCTCTGCGTCAACAACATCATGCTGTTCCTGGACGTCATCGTGCTCACGAATTCCGTCGACCTCTCCGTCTGGCGGCTGCTTCCGGCATTGCTCGGCGTCGCGCTCCTTTGTTACGGCTTGATCGAGGAGGAGGCGGCGTAGCATGTTTCTCTTCCTAAGCGGCATGCTGATGATGGGCTTTTTGGTCGCTGCCGTATTCTTCTGGCGCTTCTGGGCCCGCACCGGCGACCGGTTCTTCATCCTTTTTGCGATCGCGTGGACGCTGCTGGGAGGCGAACGCCTCGGCCTTGCTATCCGCAACACGCCCGAAGAGCCGCGCGCGGGCATGTATTTCATCCGGCTCGCGGCGTTCTTACTGATCATCGTCGCCATCCTTTACAAGAATCGCGCGTCCTCGCGGTAAAACCGAGGGTGTGCAGCTGCTTCTCAAACCCGACGTTGCAAGCGACGCGCCGCCCGGCGTAGTCCGGCTTATCGCAGTGCTCGCGCCGCAAGACGCGAGCGTCGCGCTTCGCTATAGAACGCGCACGGGCGCGCTGCTCCGCGTCGACGGATTCGCCGCCGGCGCGTACGACCGCGAGCATCACGAAGTCGTGCTGCCGCCGAGCGATCGCGAGCGGCGCTTGGCGCTCGACGTCGAGCTCGAAGCGTTGCCCACGAACGGCTTGCCGTCGGGTCCGGGAATCGTGTGGTGGTATCTCAACCGCACTTCGAAGCAGCGTCCGATGCGCGCGCTGGAGATCGTTGGGGCGCCGCCTGCGCCGGAAAACGGCGCGCACACCGGCAACTTGCCGATCCTCGGGCACAGCCACTTAGACGTCGCGTGGTTATGGACGTACGAGGAAACCAAACGCAAAGCGGAGCGCACTTTCGCGACCGCGTGCGATCTGCTGGATCGCGATCCGGCGTTCATATTTATTCAGAGCCAACCCCAGCTTTACCGGTTTGTACAGAACGCCGATCCGCAGCTCTTCGAACGCGTGCGCGGCCACGTCGCGTCCGGGCGGTTCGATCCGGATGTGGCTGCGCTGTGGGTCGAGAGCGATTGCAACGTGCCCTCGGGCGAATCGCTGCTGCGCCAAATGCTCTTCGCGCACCGGTATTGCGGCGAGCAGTTCGGCACGTCGCCGCAGATCGCGTGGCTGCCCGACTCGTTCGGCTTTTGCAATACGCTTCCGCAACTGCTCGCGCACGCGGGCATCCGCTATTTTGCGACGACCAAACTGCAATGGAACGACACCACCAAGTTCCCTTATCCGCAGTTCGTGTGGAGAGGACCCGACGGAAGCCGCGTCGTTTCCGCGCTCATTCAATCGTATGACGGCGGTCCGTATCCGTGGCGCGTCGCGCGCGCCAAACAGCGGCAAGAACCGCTCGTCGTCGGCTACGGCGACGGCGGCGGCGGCGTGACCTCGCACATGATCGAACAAGTGCGTCCGCTCGGCCCGTTCATCAAACCGCGCGCCTGGTTTGAATCGCTTGAATCGCGCGCGAATTCGCTGCCGCAGCACGCGGATGAGCTGTATCTGGAATTTCACCGCGGCATTTACACCACGCATCACGGCGTAAAGGCGCAGAATGCTTTACTCGAGCGAGCGCTCTCGGAGGCCGAGGAGCTGCTCGCGTGGTGCGTCGCGGTGCACGCGCCGCGCGGGGCGGTTGCGGAATTCGCACAGCGTTTGCGCGAAGCGTGGGAACTGGTACTGCGCAACCAATTTCACGACGTGCTTCCCGGAACGTCGATTGCCCCCGTGTACGAGGACGCGGTTGCGGAGTACGCGCGCGCCGGCGAATTGACCGCATCGGTAATCGGCTCCGCGCAGACCATGCTCCCTCGCGCTACGCGAAACGACCCGCAAAATGCGCCGGTGCCGCCGGTACGCGCGGATGATCGTTTCCGCTTCGACAACGGCATCTTGCGCGCCGAAGTGCTGGAGAGCGGCGCGATCGTGGAACTCGCGGCCGCCGGCGAACGCAACTGCGTCGCGCAAGCAAATGTGCTGGCGCTCTACCGCGATAAACCCAAACAGTGGGAAGCGTGGAACATCGACGAGGAGTATCGCAAACACATGCGGCACGCGGTGCCGCGCGGGGCGCGAGTCGAAGAAGGGGCGTTGATCGTCGACTTTATGCTCGGCTCGTCGCCCGCAAGCATGCGGATCGCCGTGCACGCCGGCGAGTCGTTCCTGCGCGTCGATTTGGACGTCGAGTGGAGCGAACGGCGAACGCTGCTGCGCGTCGAGAACTGGCTTACGACGCAAACCGGTGAGGTGACGTACGGCTCGCCCCACGGCACGATTGTCCGCAGCGCGCGCGCTGAAACGCCCGAAGAGCGCGCGAAATTCGAGGTGCCCGGCCAGCGGTTCGCATCCGCGCGAGATCCGCAAGGAACGGGCATGGCGATCTTCGCGCTGGATACGTACGGTTGGAGCGCGCGCGCTTTGCCCAAAGGCGGCGTGCAGATCGGTCACTCGTTGCTGCGCGGCACCACGTGGCCCGACCCGCGCGCCGACGTGGGCACGCACCGCCTTTCGTACGCGTTCGCGCCGTTTGCCGGCGTGCGCACGGGCGCGCTGGAGAGTGCGTGGCTGCAGTTCGCGCACGAACCGCGGGTGCGCTTGTTCACGTGCGATGACGACGCGGTGATCGTTGCGGCGTGCAAGCCGGCGGAAGACGGCGACGGCGTTATCGTGCGCGTGCGCGAGTGTGACGGCGCGGCGCGCCGCGTGAAACTGCGCTGCGGCGCGCGAATGACCGTGGTCACCGCCGTTGACGCTTTGGAACGCGAGGCGGAAGGCGCGGCGCTGCTCGAAGAAGAGCATGCCGTGTTCGATATGACTCCATTCCAAATTCGCTCGTTCCGCGTGCGGTTCAGCCATGAAGATTGAGCTGCGCACCGTGTTGTTCGATTTGGACGACACGCTGCACGACGACACGTATGCGTTCACCAGCGCCGCCGAAGAGGTCGCGCGCGAAGTCGCCGCCGAGCACGGCGTGGACGCGATGGAACTCAAAAACGCCTACATTGCGGAAGCGGAGGGCTTTTGGCACCGCCTTACGGGCGATCAGGTGCGCACCAAACTCTCGCAACTGCGCGCGACGATGTGGGGCAACGCGCTGAACAGCGTGGGATTGGGAGATGCGGCGCTCGCGCAGCGCAGCGCTTCGAATTACAACGTGTACCGGAAGAAATATTTCGCGCTCTTTCCCGGCGCGCTCGATCTGCTCAAAGAATTAAAAGCACGCGGCATGAAATTGGGTCTGGTGACGAACGGCATGTCTGAGACGCACCACGAGAAGATCGCGCTGCTGCAGATCGCGCCCTACTTCGACGCGCTGTTCCTAGCGGATGAAGTGGGCATGGTGAAACCCGACCCGCTGCTTTTCGCGCATGCGTGCCGCAAGTTGGAGAGCTCTCCGTCCGTCAGTGCGATGGTCGGTGACCGCTACGAGCGCGATATTTCCGGCGCGTTGGAAGCCGGGCTCTATACCGTCTGGGTGAACGTGCGCGGCGAACCGGTGCCGGCCGGCGCGCGGCCGCCGGACGCGATCGTTAACGGCATCGGTGAGGTCGCGGCGCACCTCTTATGATCGAAATTTTTCGGGGCGCGTGGCTGCTCTTGCGGCGTAATCCCGTCATCATTCTGCCGTCGATCGTCATCGGCGCGATCACGGCGGGCGGCGCCTACGTTCTGGACGCGAGCGGTTTTTCGTCGTGGGCGTTCTTCCAAAACCTCGATGCTGCGGGCTCGGGCGCGTTTTGGATGTTCTTCGACACCATCATCGCCGTCGGTATGCGAATTTTGGCCGCGCTCATTGCGATCGCGTTCACCGTAGGAATGGCGGGAGCGGCGTGGCGCACCGGAACGGCGACGCTTGCCGACGGGTTCTCCGCGCTCCGGCGGGACGGCGTGCAGGCGTTCGTGGCGCTGGTGATACTCTTTCTGATCGGCATGGCCGCGGCCGCGCTGGTGGTGCCGACGTTCGGGCTGTCGGTGCTGCTCTACATGACCTTCATGCTGTACACCATGCCCGCCGTCGTGGTGGGTGACCGGGCGGCCAGCGACGCCGTCATCGAGTCGATTCAGCTCGCGGCGCGCAATTTAGGCGTCACGTTCGCCGTGGTGCTGCTGGTAATCGCCCTGGCCATCGCCGGCGGAGCCATCGGCGACGCGCTGGGCCGGGTCCCGATGCTCGGCGAGATCGTCGGCTGGATCGTCATGGAGGCGGTCGTGGCCTACGCCATGCTGCTCATCGTCGGCGAGTACTGCAAGTTGGCTCCCCCGGCAAACCAGGCGCCATAGTCCCGCCTTCCGAAGCCCTTCAAATCCGGGCCCTACCCTAGCATTCGGAGGTTTTTCGCATATGCAGTCCTCGGAAGATTTGGGCAACACTTTTGGGCGCGCGTGGCAGTTGCTCACGCAAAACTGGCTGATCATCGTTCCGGGCATCGTCATCGGCATCGTGGCCGCCATCGTAGTGTGGCTGCTTACGGTGTACGGCTTTGCATCGGCGGTCGGATTCAGCGCCGTCGGCATGGGCGGCGTCGGCCTCATGTCGGGATTTTTGAGCGCGCTGATCATCGGCGTCGTGTTGATGATCGCAACGATTCTCGTGATCGCGTACACGACCGGCATGGCCGGCGCGGCGTGGCGCACGGGAACGGCGGGTTTGGAGGATGGCGCGGCCGCGTTCCGCACGGACGGCACGCAGATTTTCGTAGCGATCGTGCTGCTGTTTCTGCTGGGTATCGTCGCTGTGGCGCTTTCCGTTCCCACACTCGGGCTTGCGCTGCTGGCGTTCTACTTATTTTTCCTGTACACGCTGCCCGCAGTGATCGTCGGCAACCGCACGGCATCCGAAGCGCTTGCCGAATCCGCGCGCATGACGCTGAACAATTTCGTGCAAACGATCGCCATCGTGATTCTGCTCGCTATCGCGTTCATGCTAGCGGCGTGGATCGCGCGTTTCTTCGGCGGCATTCCGCTCATCGGCGCGATCGTGCGGCAGATCATCACGCAAGCCGTAGCGGCGTATGCGACGCTGGTGATCGTGGGCGAGTACATCAAATTGCGGTCCGCGGCGCCCACCACGCCGGCCGCCGGCTCGCCTCCTGCAGTATAGAGGCAAGCGCTCGTAGCGAAACACTTCGGGGCGGGGGCGTGTTACAGTAGGCGGCATGCCGGATTCTACTACGCCTCCCGCCCCTGCGGGCAACGGCGTTAAGCCCCGTGGGCTTGACGCTATTGTCATCAAGGGCGCTCGGGAGCACAACCTCAAGAACGTCGACCTGGTTCTCCCGCGGAACCGGCTTGTCGTCATCACCGGGCTCTCGGGCTCCGGCAAATCTTCGCTCGCGTTCGACACGATCTACGCCGAGGGCCAGCGCCGCTACGTAGAGTCGCTCTCGTCCTACGCGCGCCAGTTCTTGGGGCAGATGGAGAAGCCCGATGTGGATTACATCGAGGGGCTCTCGCCGGCGATCTCCATCGACCAGAAATCGACCTCGCGCAACCCGCGCTCGACGGTCGGCACGGTCACCGAAATTTACGACTATTTGCGCCTGCTCTTCGCGCGCATCGGCATCCCGCATTGTTACAGCTGCGGACGCCAGATCAGTTCGCAGAGCAGCGAGCAGATCGTGGACTCCATCATGGAGCTGCCCGAAGGGTCGCGCATCCAGCTGCTTGCGCCGCTCGTGCGCGGCCGTAAAGGCGAATACGCGAAGTTGTTCGAGGAGATCGCCAAAGAGGGCTTCGCACGTGTGCGCGTCGACGGCGAAACCAAAGAGCTGCGCGAGAAGATCGTTCTCGACAAGAAACGCAAGCACACCATCGAGGTGATCGTCGATCGTCTGGTCATGAAGCCGGACATCCGTAAGCGCCTTACCGACTCCGTCGAAACCACGCTGCGGCTCTCAACCGGCATCGTCACCGCGCTGGTGGAAGACCCGGCGACAAAATCGTCGCGCGAGTTGACGTTCAGCGAAGCTTTCGCGTGCGTGTATTGCGGGCTCTCGTTCGAAGAGCTCGCGCCGCGCCTGTTCTCGTTCAACTCGCCGTACGGCGCCTGCCCCGACTGCAGCGGTCTGGGCGAGAAGATCGAGATCGATCCCTGGAAGGTCATTCCGGATCGCAGCAAGTCCATCGACGAAGGCGCGGTCGTGCCCTGGAGCAAGGCGATCGGCAGCGGGCGCTTCCCCTCGATGAACCCGTACTACATGCAGCAGCTCGAGCGCGTGCTGCGCAAATACCGGGTCAAAACGAGCACGCCGATCGAGAAGATGTCGGACGACGTGTTGGACGTGATTCTCTACGGGACCGAAAACGAGCAGAGCTTCTCGTACGAATCGCGCGCCGGCAAGGTGTGGGATTACCGCGCGACGTTCGAAGGCGTCGTCAATAACCTGCAGCGCCGCTACAGCGAGACCTCGAGCGACTACGTCAAGGAAGACATCGAGAAATTCATGTCGGCCTCGACCTGTCCGAAGTGCAAGGGCGCGCGCTTGAAACCCGAGGCGCTGGCGGTAACCATCGGCGGTCAGAGCATCGAGCGTGTCACGACGATGTCGATCGAGGCGTGCGAACAATTCTTCCGCGAGTTCAAGGCGAACGAGCGTGAGGAGCAGATCGCGCATCAGGTGCTCAAAGAGATTCGAGCGCGCCTGGGTTTCCTTACGAACGTGGGTTTGAATTATCTTACGCTTGCGCGCTCCGCGACCACGCTCAGCGGCGGGGAATCGCAGCGCATCCGGCTCGCCACGCAGATCGGCAGCTCGCTGGTCGGCGTGCTGTACATCTTGGATGAACCGTCGATCGGTCTGCATCAGCGCGATAACGACCGGCTGTTGGCTACGCTGCGCACGCTGCGCGATCTCGGCAACACGCTGATCGTCGTCGAACACGACGAGGATACGATCCGCACGGCCGACGTCGTCGTCGACATCGGGCCCGGCGCCGGCGCCGAAGGCGGCCACGTGCTGACGGTCGGCGCGCTGGAGCAAGTCGTCGCGCATCCCGAGTCGGAGACCGGCGCGTACATCTCCGGGCGCAAGTTCATTCCGATCCCGAAGCGGCGCCGCTCGCCGCGCGGCTGGCTGAAAGTCAAGAATGCGAAGGCGAACAATCTGCGCGGCATCGACGTCGATTTTCCGATCGGCGCGTTTGCCTGCGTGACGGGCGTCTCGGGCAGCGGCAAATCCACGCTGGTTAACCAGGTTCTCGTCCGCGCGTTGAATCAGCATCTGCACGGACAACCCGCGGGCGGCACCTACGGAAGCGTGAAGGGCGTCGACCAACTCGACAAGATGGTCGTCATCGATCAATCGCCGATCGGCCGCACGCCGCGCAGCAATCCCGCGACGTACACCGGCGCGTTCGATCAGATCCGCGAGCTGTTCTCGATGGTGCCGGAAGCGAAGATGCGCGGCTACACACCCGGTCGATTCTCGTTCAACGTCAAGGGCGGGCGCTGCGAGGCTTGTCAGGGCGACGGCATCATCAAGATCGAGATGCATTTTCTTCCCGACGTCTACGTGCCGTGCGAGGTTTGCAAAGGCAAGCGGTACAACGCGCAGACTCTGGAAGTGAAGTACAAGGGCAAGACGATCTCGGACGTGCTCGAGATGCGCGTCGATGAAGCGTCTGCGTTCTTCTCGGCGATTCCGCGCATACACAACAAGTTGAAAACGATCTGCGACGTCGGCCTCGGCTACATAAAAATGGGCCAGCCCGCTACGACGCTTTCGGGCGGCGAAGCGCAGCGCGTGAAACTTGCGACGGAACTCTCGCGCCGTTCGACGGGCCGTACGTTCTACGTGCTCGACGAACCGACGACGGGCTTGCACTTCGCCGACATCCACAAACTGCTCGAAGTGCTGCAGCGTCTGGTGCAGACCGGCAACACCGTGCTCGTGATCGAGCACAATCTCGACGTGATCAAGACGGCGGATTACCTGATCGATCTCGGTCCGGAAGGCGGTGACAAGGGCGGCACGATCGTCGGCGTCGGCACGCCGGAAGAGCTGGCTGCGAACGAGCGCTCGTACACGGGCGAGTATCTGGTGCCGGTACTCGAAGACCAGCGTGCGGTCGGCCACCATTATAGCGATGCGCATGCCGTCGAGGCGATGGAAGCCGAGAATATGCGCGTGCTGGACGACCTCGCCAAAGGCGACCGCGTCGCGGTAGAGGCCTGACCAGGGTCGCGCAAAGCGCGGCATGAAAGTGCGCCCGTGACCAAATTCTGGGTGGCGATGCTCGTGTGCGCCGATTTGGAGCGCTCGCGCGGCTTTTACCGCGACGTTCTCGGGCTCAAGCTCAAGAGCGGTGACGAGCAGCAGTGGGCCGAGTTCGATCTCGGCAACGGCGCAACGCTCGTGCTGCACCCGAAGACCGAGCTGGTCGCGGTTCGTCCGGGCTCGCTGCAACTCGGCTTCACGGTCGACAATGTCGATCGTTTCATCGCCGATTGCGCCGCATTCAACGTTCCGGTATTTCAAGATCCGTACGATGAGCCGTTCGGACGCATTGCCGTGATCGGCGATCCCGACGGCTACCCGATTCAGATCGCCAGTCCCGCACGAAAACGCCGCAGCGACGCATGAGCGCCCGGACGCCTGAAGCGCACGCGGCGGAACTGCGCGCGCAGCTCGACGATGCCAACTACCGTTACTATGTGTTGGACGATCCGCAGATCAGCGACGCCGAGTACGACGATCTGCTGCGCGAACTCATCGACCTCGAGGCGCGCTATCCCGAACTGCAAACGGCGGATTCGCCGACGCAGCGCGTAGGTGCCGCGCCGTCGGAAAAGTTCGCGCCGTACGAACACGAGCGGCCCATGCTCTCGCTCGCCAACGCCTTCAACGATGAAGAGCTGCGCGCCTTCGACGAGCGCGTGCGCAAACTTGCCGGCGAGCCCGTGACCTACGTTGCCGAACTGAAGATCGACGGCCTTGCAACCTCGCTGCGCTACGCGAACGGTGCGTTCGAGCGCGGCGGCACGCGCGGCGACGGACGCGTCGGCGAAGAGGTCACGCCCAACCTGCGCACGATCAACTCGATTCCGCTGCGCTTGCGTGCGAACGGCGCCGTTCCGCACCTCTTCGAAGCGCGCGGCGAGGTGTATCTGCGAAAGAGCGACTTCGAAGCGCTCAACGCCAAGCGCGAGCGCGAAGGCTTGCCCGCGTTCGCTAATCCGCGCAACGCAGCGTCCGGCGGCGTGCGGCAACTCGACCCGCGCCTGACCAAAGAACGCAAGCTCTCGTTTTTCGCCTACTCGCTGGGCATCGTCGAACCGCCGGCGGATCGCGTGCAGACGCAATGGCAGGCGCTGCAGTATTTAAAGGCGCTGGGCTTTCCGGTCAATCCGAATATCGTCCAATGCGCGAGTATCGATGACGTCGTCGCGTATTGCGAGACATGGGAAGAGCGCCGCGACGAACTGGATTACGAGATCGACGGCGTGGTCATTAAAGTGGACAGCCTTGCGGTGCAAGAGCGTTTGGGAGCCGCAGGCCGCGATCCGCGCTGGGCGATCGCGTATAAATTCAAGGCGCGCGAAGCGCGAACGAAATTGCTTGATATCGCGATTACCGTCGGCCGCACCGGAACGCTGAATCCGAACGCCGTCCTCGCGCCCGTCAAGATTGGTGGCGTGACGGTGCAGAACGCCACGCTGCATAACGCCGAATATATCTCAAGCAACGACATTCGCATCGGCGACACGGTGCTGGTCGTTCGCGCGGGCGATGTGATTCCGCGCGTGGTCGGCCCCGTGCTCTCCGAGCGCAAAGGCAATCCGCGCAAGTTCGTCATGCCCGACCGTTGCCCGGTCTGCGGCGCGGACGTGGACCATCCCGAAGGCGAAGCGATGTCGCGCTGCACGAATGCGGCGTGTCCCGCGCAAGTTTTCGAGCGCGTGCGGCATTTCTGTTCGCGCGGCGCGATGGATATCGAAGGCATCGGTGACGTGATGGCGCAGCAGCTCACTGAGCTCGGACTGGTCAACACGATCGCCGACATCTACGATCTGGACGAAGCGAAGCTCGCAACGGTACCGCGCACCGGCGAGAAAACGATCGCGAACCTGCTGCGCAATATCGAAGCTTCGAAAAAGCGGGGCTTGACGCGCGTCCTTACGGGCCTTGGCATCCGGTTCGTGGGGACGCAAACCGCGCAGATCCTGGCCGGCGATTTTGGATCCATGGAAGCGATCGAAGCAGCGGATCTGCCGCAGTTGCAAGAGTCCGAAGGCATCGGCCCGGAGGTCGCGGCGAGCGTGCATCTGTTCTTCCGGCAGCATGCGAACGTGGAGATGGTCGAGCGTCTGCGCGCAGCCGGCGTTGATTTAACGGCGCCGAAGCGCGCGAAGGATGCAGCCGGAAAGCTTGCGGGTAAAACGTTCGTGCTGACGGGCACGCTGCCGGACATGACGCGCGATGAAGCGGCGGAACTCATCACCGCGGCGGGCGGCAAAGTCACCGGTTCGGTGAGCAAGAAAACCGACTACGTGGTGGCGGGCGACGAAGCGGGCAGCAAGTTGGCGAAAGCGGAGGCGCTGGGCATTCCCGTGATCGACGAAGAGGGCTTGCGAGGCTTGCTCGCATGATGCGTTACACGTGTCCGTGCTGCGGCTACCGCACGTTCTCCGGGCCGCCCGGCACCGAAGAACTCTGCGCGGTGTGCTCCTGGCGCGATGATGTGATGCACCTGCGTTTTCCGCAGTTCAACGGCCGTCCGAATGGAATGTCGCTCGTCGACGCGCAGATGAACTACGCGCTCGTGGGATTTCCATCGGAGCAATACGAGCGCGACGCCGACTGGCGCGCGATCGATCCGGACGTGGACGTCTTCGAGCCGATCCCGAACGACTTCGACGGTCTCGCGGAACCGGAAGATACCACGAGCCTGTACTATTGGCTGCCGCGCCGGTGAGCGGCATCGCTATCGGCGTCGTCTCGGATACGCACATGCCGCGTTTCGGCAAAGCGCTACCTGCGGCGCTGCGAGCAGGCCTTGCACCGGTGGACGCGATCGTCCATTGCGGCGATATCGTGGACGCGATGGCGATACCACTTTTCGAGCAGATTGCGCCGCTGGAAGCGGTGGCCGGCAATAACGATCCGCCGGACTTGCACCACCGTTTCGGCAAGCGGAAGATCTTGGAATTCGGCGCGGTTCGCATCGGCGTGACGCACGGCCATGACGGCGTAGGGCGTTCGACGCTCGCACGCGCGCAGAACGCGTTCAAGGGCGAACGGGTGGATGCGGTCCTTTTCGGCCATTCGCACGTTCCGTACAACCACGTTCATGACGGCGTACTGTACTTCAATCCCGGCTCGCCGACCGACCGCCGGCGCCAGCCTGAGTACTCCTACGGCATAATTCGAATAAACGGGAACAAGCTGCTACCCGAGCTGATATTCTATCCGGACAAATCACCATGACGCAAACGACCGAATCCCAAATACGTGAACTCGAAGAGCGCGTGAAACAAGCCGATGTAGTAAACGATCCGCAGCTGCTCGACGAACTACTGATCGACGGCTTCACCTTCACCTCCCAAGACGGTGCGATCTTTACGAAAGAGCAAGTATTGAAGGCGCATCACCCTGCGGGCATTCGTAAGTTCACGAGTTACGAAACCAGCGATCTTAGAATTCGCGCCTTCGAAGACGCCGCTGTGGTGACGGTACGGGCCGACCTGGCGACAGAGCGGATGCGCGTGGCGCTTTTGTTTACGCGGTTTTGGGTTAAGCTGGACGGCCGGTGGAAAATCGTCGGCGGAAGCGCCGTGGAGCTAGAACACTCGCACTAAGGCCTCGCGGCCGGCGCGCGCTTTTGCCGGGATTGCGGCCGCCAATGCATCGTATACGTCACGCGCGATGACGCCGCGCGGCCGCAGCGAAGCGGCATGTTTGCCGGCAAGCCCGTGCCAATACGCGCCGGCGCGCGCCGCATCGACCGGCGCGAGTCCTTGCGCCAGCAATGTTGCGATGACGCCCGTAAGGACGTCGCCCGTTCCCGCGGTCGCGAGGGCAGGCGTTCCGGTCGTGTTGACGTGCATCGTCGCGCCATCGTAGATGAGCGTGGATTCTCCCTTGAGCAGCGTCGTGATGCCGGTGCGATCGACGAACTCGCGCAAGCGTTCCACGCGCTCGCCGTCCTTCACGGTGCCTTTGCCCGAGAGGCGCGCGAACTCACCTTGGTGCGGCGTGAGCACAACGTTCTTGCCGCGCAGCAGCTCGAGATTTTTCGCAAAGTGGAACAACCCGCTCGCATCGATCACCAGCGGCAATTCGCAGCGGCGCGCGAAGTCGCGCACGACATTCCCGGTCCAATCGTCGAGCCCGAGCCCCGGCCCGATCGCGGCCGAGGAACAGCGCTTGGATACGTCGAGCAGATCGTCCGCCGCTTCGTTCTCGGGCTTCGATCGGTCGATCGTCACGACGACTTGCTCGATTAAATGCATGCGCAGCGCGTTCGCCGCCGCTTCGGGCGTTGCAACGGTAACGTAGCCCGCGCCCGCGCGCGCCGCGCCCATCGCGCACAACACCGCTGCGCCGGGAAACTGCGCCGAACCGGCGAGCACGAGCGGCGCACCTGCGCTGCGTTTATCCGAAGCATCGGCGCGTGAGGGCAGCATCGAAACAAATTCGTCGTCATCGAGCGCCGCAAAGGTACGGGGCTGCGCGTCGAGTGCGCTCTCGGGCATGCCGATGTCGGCGAGCCACAGATCGCCGCAGCACGCGCGTCCCGGCGAGAGCAGCAAGCCGCTCTTGAGCGAGCCCAACGTTACCGTCGCAGCCGCGCGGAGCGCCGGCTCGACGATCGCGCCGCGTTCGCCGTCGACGCCCGCGGGAATGTCGATCGCGATCGCGGGCACGCCCGATTCGGCGATCGCCGTGATGACCGGTTCGAATGCCGCCGGAAGCGGCAGCCGCGCGGCCGTGCCGACAAGGCCGACGACGATTGCGCCGCAATCGCGCAACGCGGCGCGCGCTTCGGCCGGTGATTGTGGAAAGTCGCGCACGGTAACGCCGCTCTCTCGCGCGCGTTCTTCGGCATCGCGACGCGCGTCTGACGGCTGCGGCGCGCGTTGCGCGTAGATAATGCGCTCGTATGACGGCAGCAGCGCCAAGGCCGCGAACGCGTCGCCGCCGTTGTTGCCTGGTCCCGCGAATCCGACGATCTGCGATCCGCGCGCGTAGCGTTTCACGACGTCCGCGATCCGCTCGCCCGCCGCGCGCATTAGCGCCACGTCGCCCACGGCTTCGCATGCGCGCGCATCGGCCTCGCGCATTTGCGCCGGCGTAAGAACGCGCATCAGCCTTCCAGCACCACGACTGCCGCGGCCATGCTTGCGGTGTGGGTGATCGTCAAGTGAATCTGCGTCACGGCGCGGCGTTGCAGTAACTTGCCGGCGTCGCCGTATAAACGGATGATGGGTTTCCCGCTGCGCTCGTGCGAGACGCCGACGCGGTTCCACGGAATCGCGTGACCGAAGGCCTTGCGCGTCGCTTCCTTCGCGGCGAAAAATCCTGCCAGACGCTCGGGCCAGTTGCGCTTGCGCATGGCGTATGCCATCTCTTCTTCGGTGTACACCTTGCGCGCGAACCACGCCAACTTCCGCTCGTCGAAGCGGTAGCGTTCGACCTCGGCCAGGTCCATGCCGATTCCGATCACCATATCTGCGGGTCCGTTCGCTTTCGCGTCGAAAGAAACCGCCCCAGGATGGACACGCAGCTGCGCATCGTTCCGATCAACGCTATCGACCCGGGCTTTCTTTCACGTCTCGCGCTCTGCTTGGAAGAACGCTTCCTGTACAGCATCGCGGTGGAACGCGCGCTCGCGGTGCCGCGAAGCGCCGTCAATAGCGCGCGCCAACAGATGTTTCTATCCACGCTCACCGGCAAAGTGCTGCGCCAGTATCCAGACGGCGACGGCTTGCTGCTTGCGATCACCGAGTTCGATCTCTACAAGACGTCGCACCGCTACATTTTCGGCGATGCCGACGAGCAGCGGCGCATCGCCGCCGTGTCGCTGCACCGCTTGCGGAGCGAGTTTTACGGCGAAGATGCCGATGAGAACGTGTTGTTTCAGCGCACGCTCAAAGAATGCGTGCATGAGATCGGCCACGCGGTCGGTTTGAAGCATTGCTACAACGCCCGCTGCGCGATGTACTATTCGAATTCGATCTTCGAGACCGACAACAAGATGTCGCACTTCTGTGAGACGTGCGAGAAGCGCAGCCGCGCGCGTAGTTAAAATGGCCTACTTGCCTGTCAGGTAAGCAACCAGGCAAGCCAGACCCCGCTAAATAAACCTGCGACAATTACCGTAGACCAGGATATGGCGAGGTCGCTTTGATTCAAGCTCGATTTGTCGCTTGGCGGGCCCGGCTAGGGGCGGGCCAGCGTTTTGCCGTTGCTGCGGCAGCGGCGGTGCTGTGCTTTGCGATGACATGGTTCGGCTGGGGTGTGCCGGGCCTTGAATTAGCGTTGCTCACGATTGTGACGGTGGCTGCTGCGCTGACAGGCGCGCCTGCCGGCCCGGCGCTGGCCGTCGTTACCGGCGGCGCCGACTTTGCGGCGCGCACCATGCACCATGCGCCTGGCGCGGCCTTATCCGCGGCGATTCTCACGGCGGCTGGCGTGGTGCTGAGCCTGCTTTTCGCCGGCGAGATCGTGCCTATGGAACACGGCGCAGAAGATTTTCCGGCGTTGTTCGGCCAGAGCCGTACCGCGCTGCCGCGTGCCGAGGGGCTGCACAATTCGATTTCCGCGCTCGCCTCGGGCATCCGCGAAGTTTCGCAAGGCGATTTCACCAAGAACCTTGCGGTTTCCGACACGACGCTCTCGGAGCTGGCCATCGCGCTCAACAAACTCATCTTCGGCATGCGCGAATTTCTCGGCAATCTCCATCACAACGCTTCCCAGCTCGGCAGCGCCGGTTCGGAATTAGAAGGCACCGCATCGACGGCACTCGCGGTTATCGAAGGCGCGTCGGTCGCGCAAGGACAGCTCGACGACGGCATCGGCGAACAATCGCGCATCATCGAGCAGGCAACGCACAAAGTCGCGCAGCTCACCGAAACGATCAACGCGATCGCGGCAGCGGCGGAAGAACAGACGCGCAGTCTCGACGAGACCTCGCTCGCGGTCACCAACATGGCAACCTCGATCGAGCAAGTGACGGCGCAAGTGGATTCGCTTTCTTCGATCTCCGTGGAGACATCGCAAACCGCCGAACGCGGCGGCAGCGCGATCGACACCATCGTCGAGAGCATGGACACGATCCGCCACACGATCGGCGAGCTCGGCAGCGATATCGTGCAGCTGGGCAGCAACTCCGATCAAATCGGCGAGATCGTGCGCGTGATCGACCGTATCGCGGAGCAAACGAATTTGCTGGCGCTCAACGCGGCTATCGAAGCGGCGCGCGCCGGCGAACACGGCCGCGGCTTCGCGGTCGTCGCGACCGAAATCCGCAAGCTCGCAGACGGCAGCGTGCAGGCCACCAAAGAGATCGCCGGCCACATCCTTTCCACGCAAAACGTCATCACCGAAGTCGTCAACGCGATGGAGCGGCTGACCGAACGCGTCGAAGCGGGCGTGCAAAGCACAACGTCGGCCTCGGGCGCCCTTCACGAGATCGTGCAAGCGGTGCTTGGCGCCAATCAGCAGATCGGCGAGATTTCGTCCGTCGCGCGCGCCATGAGCAGCAACTCATACCAGGTCATCCGATCGATCGAAGAGATTGCGCGCTCGGTGCAGCTCAACGTGCAAGCGACGCAGCAGATGTCTTCGCATTCCTTCGAGGTGAACGATGCGTTCACGAACATCGCCGAGATTTCGCAGCAGAACGCGTCATCGGTTGAGGTGCTTACGTACGTCAACAAGGAAGTGACCGACGCGGCGCAGCGCATGCTGAACTCGGTTACGCAGATGAATGAATTCGCCGGGCGCATCGACGGCCGGCTCGCGCAGTTCAAAGTCAACGACAACGACACGGAAGGGAAAACCCTATGAGCCTAAGAGTCCGCCTGCTGGGCACCATCATCGGCGCGATGGTGCTGTTCTTTATCATCAGCGTCGTGGCGGCGCGCCTGACGCTTACCAAAGACTTGATGGATCGCGGACGCACGGAAGTGACGAACGGATCCAACGCGTTCTCCGGCTATTGGGACGCGCGCAAAGACCAGATCAGGCTGCTCATCGCGCAAGACGCGGTCGCGGATGCGCTGCGCAAGAGCTTGCAATCCGGCAACGCCGCGGCACTGCAGGATCAGCTCTCGAACATCGCGCGTACCTCGGGTCTCTCGTTCCTGACCGTCGTCGATGCCAACGGCAAAATCGTCGCGCGCGGAAACGGCGGCCAAGGGGGTTCGCTGGCGAAGAATCCATACGTTCAGCGCGCGCTGACCGGTGAAACGGTGAGCACCGCGGCGACGATGAGCGCGGACGAACTGCAAGGCGAAGGCCTCGCGCAGCAAGCCGAAGCCGACGTCAAAGACGGCAATAACGCCATCGAGCACGTGAAAGACGGCCTGGCCATCGTTGCGGCGGCGCCGATGAGCGACCAGAACGAACGTACGCTGGGCGCCATCTATGGCGGCGTGTTGATGAACCACTTCTACGATCTGGTCGATCAGAGCACGCATTCGCTGGGCGGGCAAACCGCGGTGCTCGACGGCAACGCGATCGTCTCTTCGACGATCAGCATGCCCGACGGCACGCGCGTCGTCGACAGCCTGGCATCGGCGTACGACACGCAAAAAGTCGGCGGCGGCACACCGTGGGTCGGCTCGGACATGCAAGGCGGCACGCAGTATCTTGCGCGGCTCGACCCCATCGCCGACGATCAGAACAGAGTGATCGGCGCGCGCTGGTACGGCATTCCGATGGCGCAGATCACCGGCATCATCAACCATATGACGGAAACGTTCATGTTATGGGGCTTGCTGGCGATGATCGTCGCGTTGCTGGTCGCAGTGCCGATCGTGCAGCGTCTTTCCAACGCTATCGCACGCCGCAGCGAACAAGTCAACGCGGCCGCGAAGGAACTAGGCGTGACTATCGTCGGCGGCGAGGTTTCCGGCGATCACGTCGCGGCGACGAAAGCCGCGGTGGAACGCGCGGGCAAGATCATCGGCGAACTTGGCGGCAGCGATTCGAAAGTGGCGGAGCTCAAAGCCGTCAACGACGAACTGCAGGGCGACATGATCGTCATCGATACGCTCTCGCAAGAGATGAGCGGACGTTTGCAGCAGGCGGTCACGCGAGTGAACGAACTGAGCGACGTTGCCGCGGGACTCGACAAACTGGTGCACGGATCCTCGAAATAGAGGTGTAACGTGGCAGACGTCATCCTGTTCTTCTCGAGCAATGCCGATACGATGATCGCCACTAAGGCGCTCAAAGATGCCGGCGTTCCCGCGAAGATGATCCCCAAGCCCTCGAGCGTGCAATCCTCGTCGAACCTGTGCCTGAGCATCGACGGCGGCGTGGAGAATACGGCGGTGAGCGCGCTCAAGACCGCCAACATTACGCTGGGCGGCGTGGTGAAGTAGCGCTAGCGCAACGCGCGCGCGTCGGCGAGCGAGATTTCGCGCTGTTCGCCGCCGCTCTGCACGAGCAGCGATCCGCCCGGAAGTAACCGAAGCGCAGCCGCCTCGAACGGCTGCGTTTCGCCGTCTTTGAGGATGCGGTACGCCTGCCCGGGCACGTTCGCAAGCGGTTCCCAACGATGCACGATTGCCGCCGGCGTTTCCAGCAGCGTGTACTGCGCGTCCGCAGCGCGCAGCAGCGCATCCAGCAGCATATCCCGATCGATATCCGCAGAATCACTCGCAAATGCGGGCGGCGGCACGATCTCTTCATACAGCGATGCATCTTTCGGGCGGCGCACGTTCACGCCGATGCCGCATCCGGCCCACGCGTACGCGCCGGCCACGCGCGAAATGCACAGAATACCCGCAATCTTGCGCCCGTCAGCCGACAGCACGTCGTTCGGCCACTGCAGCCGCGTGCCGGAAACGCCGCACGTTTCCAGCGCTTCCCGCACGATGCACGCGCTCCAGAACGGCACCGCCCACAGATCCGTCGTGGGCAGCGGATCGGGCAGCGCTATCGTGCAGAGCAGCGCCGAACCGGGCGCGGCGAGCCACGAACGTCCCTTTCGTCCCGCACCGCGCTCCTGGTAATCCGCGACGAGGGTCAGGCCGCGCGTGCGCTCGTCGCCGAGCATGCGGGCCATGTCGTCGTTCGTGCTGCCGGTCACGGCAACGCGCGTAATGCGGGAAAAGCGGCTCACGAGCGCGCCTGTTTCGAGGTGCAGGCCTGGATTGCCCTTGGCCCGTATTCTGGGCGCGTTATGGCAATCCAACGCACGTTGATCCTTTGTAAGCCCGACGCCGTTTCGCGCGGTTTGATCGGCGATATCGTCTCCCGTTTCGAGCGCCGCGGCTATGTAATCGTCGCGATGAAGATGATGCAGCTCGACGGCGAGCGCGCCCGCAAGCATTACGGCGAGCACGAGGGCAAACCGTTTTTCCAAGGGCTGGTGGACTTCATCACCAGCGGTCCGCTGCTCGCAATGGCCGTCGAAGGCGAAGAAGCGATCGCGGGCTGCCGCCAGATCATGGGCGCGACCAATCCGCTGAACGCGGCAACCGGCTCTATTCGCGCCGACTTCGCTTCGACAATCGGCCGCAATCTGGTGCACGGTTCGGATTCGCATGAAAGCGCCGAACGCGAACTCGCGATTTTCTTCCAACCCTCGGATTTCGTGTCGCGCAAACACGATCTCGAGCGCTGGATTCTGGAGAAATAACGCATGGCGCTGGAGTCGTTGCGCGGCGGCGGCCGCCCGCTGATCGAAGGCGTGCACGCGCGTGAGGTGCTGGATTCGCGGGGCAATCCCACCGTTGCGGTAAGCGTCGCGACCAGTTTCGGCTCGGTCGAAGAAGCAATGGTTCCATCGGGCGCGTCTACGGGCGCGCACGAAGCCGTCGAACTGCGCGACGGCGACAAAGCGCGTTACAACGGTAAAGGCGTTTTACGAGCGGTGGCCGAGGTCAACGACGTCCTCGGCCCCACGCTCGAAGGTTTGGATGTAACGGCGCAGCGCGAAATCGATGAGAAACTGATCGAGATCGACGGCACGCCGAATAAAAGCAAGATGGGCGCTAACGCGATTCTGGGCGTTTCGCTTGCAGCAGCGCGTGCGGCCGCAAGCAGTTTCTCGATGCCGCTGTTCCGCTATTTAGGCGGCCCGTCCGCATCAACGCTGCCCGTGCCGATGATGAACGTCATCAACGGCGGCAAACATGCCGAAGGCGCGCTGCAATTCCAAGAGTGCATGGTGGTCCCGGTCGGCGCACCGTCGATTCACGAAGCGGTGCGCTATGGCGCCGAGGTCTTTCACGCGCTCGGTAAACTCTTGCACGAGCGACAACAGCCGACGACCGTCGGCGACGAAGGCGGCTACGCGCCGCGTTTGGATTCGCTGGATCAAGCGATGGATTTGCTGGTCGAAGCGATTACGCGCGCCGGCTACAAACCGGGCGAGCAGATCGCGATCGCGCTGGATTCAGCGTCTACCGAGTTTTTTCAAGACGGCAAATACTATCCGCTGACAAAAGATCGCGCGTTTAGCGCCGATGACATGGTGTCGTTTTACAGCGATCTTATCGCAAAATATCCGGTGATTTCCATCGAAGACGGCTTAGCGGAAGACGATTGGGGCGGCTGGGCGAAGCTCACGGCCGCGATCGGATCGAAGTGTCAATTGGTCGGCGACGATCTGTTCGTCACGAATACCGAACGTTTGGAGCGCGGCATTCGCGAGGGCGTCGGCAATTCGATCTTGATCAAAGTGAATCAAATCGGCACGCTGACCGAAACGCTCGACGCAGTGGAGATGGCGCACAAAGCCGGCTACACTTCGGTAATTTCGCACCGGTCGGGCGAAACCGAAGACACGACGATCGCCGATATCGCGGTTGCGACCGCCGCGGGCCAAATCAAAACGGGTTCGCTTTCGCGCAGCGACAGGATCGCAAAATACAACCGCCTGATGGCGATTGAAGAAGAGCTCGGTTCGGCCGCGCATTACGCCGGAAGGCGGGCATTCGCCGCGCTTCGCTGAATCGAAGAGCCTCCGGGGCCCGTAGCTCAGCGGTAGAGCGGCCGGCTCATAACTGGTTGCGCGTAGGTTCGAATCCTACCGGGCCCACCACGTCCCCGGTGCAGCCCCCGAAGGGTTTGGCGGCTGACAGTCCGTGGAATGACGCAAGCATGCAAGGAATCGTCATGCTTCGCGCCGCCGGCGTTTTGATTTTGGCCGCCACGCTCGCGGGATGCCACTTCAACACGCGCTCCGCTGCCGGACGCACGCCGTTGCCTTCGAACACGACGATGGCGCAAGCCAACTCGACCGCCGCGCCCGAAATGCAGCTCAGCAACGGCCCTGGCACGAAATATTTCGCGAAGGAAAGCGCCGACACGAAGGACGTGACGTTCTCCGTTTGGATGAACGGCAACCCCATCAATGCGTTGTTCTATCCCGGCAAGCCGATCGACATAACGAGCGGCATGCGCGGGCATGCGAACCTGGTGGTGGTGCAGTGGACGCGGAACGGCAAGAACGGCTCGGGCACGATGACGATCCAGTCGGGCAACAAGGTGGTGGTCACGGCGAAGGTCACGCCTTCTTCGCCCAAGACCGGTAAAGTCTCAAAGACCTTCATCGCCAAGCAGGCTCCGGTGGGGCGGCCTAACAACTCCCAATAGCGGACGGGAGAAGTGGTTGACAGCCCGCTCGATCCTGTGTTGAATTAGGCGTTGAGCGTGGCGCCATCGTCTATCGGTTAGGACATCGCCCTTTCAAGGCGGAAAGACGGGTTCGATTCCCGTTGGCGCTACCAACAAAGCCGTGTGCTTACGCGGCTTTTTGATTGCCGATCGGCGATGTCTACCGGAACTGATTATCGCCGCACCTTATTGCTTTTTGCTATAGCCGAGACATGGCGGCCGCAGGACAAAAGGCTCGGGAATTTCCTGCAGGCATGCGGCGAAGTCCGAGGGCCGAGGCCATCGACCTCTAGCTGCTCAAGTTAAAAAATTGGTGCGCACGACAGGCATGCCTTACGGGAAGCATGCTACGACGATTGCGATGTCGTCTTGCGCTCGTCCGCCGCAGAAATGTCGAGTCGCGCGCAGCAGGCGTTGCGCTTGCTCCTGAGCGGGCAAAGCACGATTGGAATCGATCCATCTCATAATGTCGCCTCGTTTGATGAAATCACCATTCGGCGCGCGTGCTTCGCTGACTCCATCCGTACTAACGATTAACGTTGATCCGCCCGGCTGTAGATACACCAGGCGTTGATGAAAGAGCTTCTGCGACGCTTCGAATACGCCGACGATAGGCGCGGTAGGCGGTAGTAATTCCGGTAACTGTCCTGGACTCGAGAGCATTGCGGGCTCATGGCCTGCGGATGCATACGTTATGACGCGATGCTCGGGATCGATGATTCCTAAAAAGACGCTGACGAACGAGTCCGAGTCGACGTCGTCGAATGCCGAAGTCTCCATATACAGCACGTTCAGATTTCGCAGTACTTGTGCCGGTGTAAGTCCAGCCGACACATATGCTCGGAGTCCGTATTTTACAAGCGCCGCGCGCGATGCCGCTTGCGCGCCCTTACCGGATATGTCGGCGATTGAAATAGCGACGGATCCATTGTTAAACTGATAGACGTCTATAAGATCGCCGCCGACCCGCACGTCATCATCGGCAAGAAGATATGCCGTCCCGATATCAACTCCGGGAACCGGTGGAAACCGGTGCGCATAAAGATGGTCCACGAGAATGCGAGCGGCGGTATCCGGTGTCGCTTTCAGCGCACTCGGTGAACCCGACATGCCCGAGCGAAGCTCGTGGGCGAAGCTTTTCGGCATCCTGTTACTTACCGGTTAGCGCGGCGGCGAAGCCACGCGCCGACTACGGAAGAGGCCGCCGTAGAGCAGCACGCTGCATGACGGATCGTCGAGGTTTGCAGGCAAAGGAAATCCCTTGAAAATAGGCGCGCCGCGGCCTTGCGTGGTGATCCGTCTAGAGTGTGCCTGCATATCTGCAAGCATACACTCTTTTGACTACTAAATCTGGTCCGAATTGCTCAGGCAGCGCCCGGCATCAAGGATTAGTCGTGCAGGATCACGTTGAGCAGCGAGGTGTGGACGTGCAGTCCGCCGTTGTATTCGATAAACCCGAGTTTCCGGAACTTATTTAGGAAAAAGCTTACGCGCGAGCGCGTCGTTCCGATCATTTCGGCGAGCGTAGCCTGGCTGATCGTCGGAATGACTTCTTCCGGCCGGCCTTCCTTACCGAAATTTGCAAGCAATAGCAGCGTGCGTGCCAGCCGCTTTTCGCTTGAATTGAACAGCTGATCGACCAGGTCTTCTTCAATGCGGATATTGCGCGTTAGGAGATGCGTGATAAAAGTTTCGGAAAATGCCGGTTGCTCGCGAAGTATCTCGTTCATCCTGGTTTTCTTAACGCAAACGATTGAGCAGGGTGCGAATGCACGCGCCGTGGCCATTCGCAACGTCTGGCCCGCAAGGCAGCCTTCGCCAAAGAAAAAGCCTTCGTTGAGAATCGCAATAACGGCCTCTTTTCCACGCGCTGAAACGACCGAGAGTTTGACTTTCCCTGACTGAATGTAGAAAACCGAACCGGCGGGATCGCCTTGCGCGAAAACGATGCTTCCTGTGCGATATGTCTTTATCGTTCGGCCGTCGCCGACGACTTGAAGAAACGCTTTGGAATCGAACGGTTTGGTATGATCAGCCTTTTTCATGCATATCTCGTAGCGTGTATTGAAACTCGAAGCTTCGTTGCAATCTATTTTGGGCCTGTGTCCGTCCCCGTTCCCGCGAGCCATCGCTAAGACGGCGGCCAGTCACCTGCGGTGCCATTAGGCTCTCAAATCGCACAAATAGCCTTAATGCGTCGGAGTTTTTGCGGGCGGCTCTATCGAAAGCCGTTAATCTGTGATATTTGTTGTGCATGTTTGCAGACGCAGGTTCCCATCTGGTTTCAGTGCTTTTGATTAGCGTCGGCCCCGATGATTGTGCTTATCTCGTGAAGCAAGCTGCGGAGATGATGAAGCACAAGCACGAGCTAGCCGGCTTCCTTGAAGGTGAGATATTCCAAAGCGAGGATCAGCAGCGAATACTGCTCGTCACCGAATGGACGTCGCGGCACGCGTGGAGCGCCTCACAATGGGATAAAGAGGTCGCCGATAACCTGGTCTCCATCGTGCAGACGGCGAGCGCGATAGACTCGCGCACGTACTTTCGCGCCGGGCGCACGACTTCGCCAGGGCGAGATTGACGTTGGCAAGCAGAAGGCCTGTAAACCTTTCGGATGACAGGCCTTCGGTCTTATTTCACGCGATAGCGTTTAAGAGAGCACTACGGCGTTTTGCTGTTGACGCTCGCGGGCTCGCGATGATCAACCCTACGGCCTTCGTCGAGGTCCAGCAGGTCAGGCCACGTCGTTACATCGGTGCGATCGGGAGCGATGCGCGTACGTAGCGTGGTGAAATGCTCGAGTGATTCGCCCTTCGGAACTTTGCTCATCCAGCGTTGGTTAAAGGACGCGATCTCGTCCGGCGATTTCTTGCCGACGAAGCCTTTTATGTAGCCCTCGATCTCCGCATCGCTCTTCGCGACCTTCAGAAATTCTAGAAAATCTGAGGCTTTCATGCCGAGAAACTCGAACAGGCCTTCGTCCATTGTGGAAGGGTACTCGTACTCGCCTATGGTTCCGTGCGCTAACGCTTTGGCTTTATCGGTGGTTCGCGCCAGTTGCACGAGGCCGAGGAATTTCTCTCGAACGCTGCGCGGCGTAGTTTGGGTGAGATTCATCTATTCCATACTTTCAGAATTGTTATTCCACCCGCATGAACCGCGCAGCAGAAACGAAGTTGCGAAAAGAAAAAAATGCTTGGAATAAAGGGCTTTGCAGCGGATCGTCGGCGGCATACGCTCGCTCAAAAAGTCGGATACGGTCACCGAACTCGCTACGCGTTCGTCGACCGAGGAGCGCGCACATGAACTGGGAAGCTTTTGCGCGCTGGCTGTGCTTGGCGAGCTCGACACGCCGGTTCAGCAGCATGCGCGGCGTCGAGGCGGGACGCGTGATTTCGACATGGCGAGCGTTGGATGGACGGTCGTGCGCCCGCGTACGACGCGTAGTCCTTTTTCACTAGGCTGCGCGAAACGGCCGGCAAGCGGTGGACAGCCGCCCCGCTTTTGCGGTTGAATAAGGCATGTTTGCCGTGTGGGTTGCCATCTTCGTCGGCTTGGTGGTTTTGAACATCGCCATATGCCTGTCCGTTGTCGCAAAACCGGAAGATGCCGCTTCCGTTATTGCCGAGCGCAAAAACCCGCTTACGCTCGCCTTGTACTATTCGGTGTTGTCCATGTCACGCATGGACCCGCAGTCCGATCTCGCCCCTAGCACACCGTTCCCCGCCTTGGTGCGCAATTGCCGCAGACGCGCAGTGCGACGGCTTCAACTCTTTTTCGGAGGAGCTGTGGTATTGGCGCTATTTATCGTGACCGGTCATACGCCGGTGTGGTGGTCGCGCTGATAATCATGTACAACAGACGCCTGTGGATTCCCAGTCTATTTGTATTGTGTACGATCGCGAATGTTTTGAACTTCCATCGCTTCCACGATGCACTTTGCCTTGATGCGAAAAGCGGTCAATGGGTATGGTGCTGGCCTGGTCCGCATCTCGTTCCGACGTTTACCGCGCAAACGTTCATTTGGGAAGCCGCCATCATTATGCTTTGCGTCATGGCATGGGTTAGGGCCGGCAAAACGGCGTCGTAGGCCCCGGGAGCAGCACGCGGTAGGCCGGCCTTCTTGGGGAAGAAGCGTAAGCGATGGTACCGCCCGATGGACATGTGCGCGTGCGCGGCGCGCGCGAGCACAACCTGAAGAACATCAGCCTCGAGATCCCGCGCGAAGCACTCGTCGTCTTCACCGGCGTCTCCGGGTCGGGGAAATCGTCGCTCGCGTTCAGCACGTTATACGCCGAAGCGCAACGGCGGTATTTGGAGTCCGTTTCGCCCTACGCGCGGCGGCTGTTTCATCAAATGGCCGTTCCCGATGTCGATGAGATCGATGGACTGCCTCCGGCGGTAGCGCTGCAGCAGCAGCGTGGATCGCCGACGACGCGCTCATCCGTCGGCAGCGTTACAACGCTCTCGAACTTACTTCGCATGCTGTACTCGCGCGCCGGCGAGTATCCGCGCGACCAGCCGCATCTCGAGGCTGAAGCATTCTCGCCCAATACGCCCGCCGGCGCATGTCCGCGATGCCATGGATTAGGCCGGATGTACGACGTCAGCGAACGGCTGATGGTTCCCGATGATTCACTAACGATTCGCGAACGTGCCATCGCCGCATGGCCTCCCGCGTGGCACGGGCAGAATTTGCGCGATATCGCCACCACGCTCGGCATAGACGTCGATCGTCCATGGCGCGACCTGCCGAAAAAAGATCGCGACTGGCTCCTTTACACCGACGAACAGCCAACGGTCCCGGTGTACGCGGGCTATACGCCTGCCGAAGTACGCCGCGCGCTGAAACGTAAGGAAGAGCCGAGCTACCAAGGCACATTTACAAGCGCGAAGCGGTACGTGATGGAAACGTTCGCGAAGACGCAAAGCCCCCTGATGAAAAAGCGCGTCGAGCAGTTCCTGGAAAGCGTCGAATGTCCGGAGTGTCACGGTAAGCGGCTGCGCATCGAGTCGCTTTCCGTGAAATTTGCGGGATTAGATATTGCGCAGATGGCGCACTTGCCGCTGGAGCGGCTTCGGGTGGCGTTTCAACCGTATGCGAATGAGGCCGGCGCCGCCGTTCAAAAAGCCGCCAACGGTCAAGCGGAAAAAGCACTGGTCATTGCTCGGATCGCCGAAGATCTGATTACGCGCCTGAGCGTTCTGCTCGATCTCGGCCTCGGATACATCACGTTGGACCGCAGCACGCCCACGCTATCGCCGGGCGAATTGCAGCGTCTGCGATTGGGCACGCAAGTGCGATCGAATCTGTTCGGCGTCGTGTATGTGCTCGACGAACCATCCGCGGGGCTGCACCCATCCGACACCGAGGCGTTGCTGCGCGCGTTGGATCAGCTTAAGTCCTCAGGAAACTCGCTGTTCGTCGTCGAGCACGACGTCGACGTAATCCGGCACGCTGATTGGATCGTCGACATCGGGCCAGCCGCCGGACGGCATGGCGGCCAGGTGCTCTACAGCGGAACGCCGGACGGTTTAAAAGCCATCAAACCTTCGCAGACACGCAAGTATATTTTCAACGGCGAGGCGAGCGTTTCACGCACGCCCCGCGCGCCAAAAAGTTGGCTGGAGCTGCGCGGCGTTACGCGGAACAATCTGGCGAAGCTCGATGTTGCGTTTCCTTTGGGCACCTTTACCGCCGTTACGGGCGTGTCGGGCTCGGGAAAGTCGAGTTTGATCAGCCAGGCACTGGTAGAACTTGTCTCCGCAAAACTCGGCGTTTCGCTTGAAGAAGAGGAAGACGCGGGTGCGCTCGAACGTGCGCCCGTTGCTCCCAGCGGCGGCCGCATCGCCGCAGGTATGGAACGTATCAAACGTTTGGTCATCGTTGACCAAAAGCCCATCGGACGCACACCGCGTTCAAATCTTGCGACGTACACCGGTCTTTTCGATGCCGTGCGAAAGCTCTTCGCGGAAACGAAGAGCGCTCGGGCGCG
>JAICWY010000133.1 GCA_025934645.1 Vulcanimicrobiia bacterium | reverse complement strand
GGACAAGCTCGAGCGCGAAGCGCGCGCCAATCCCAAACTGAAATACAAGGTCGACGCGGCCAAAAATCTGGTCAAGGCGCTGGAAGAGAACCGCCCGGCTCGCATCTTTGCGAAGGATTCCCCCGAGGCGGAAATCGCGGCGGAGTCGTTCCTGCTTACCGCAAAGCCCCTGCTCTACGTGGCGAATATCGACGAGGAGCAGATCGCCAAGCCCGGCCCGCTGCTCGAGGGAGTGAAGAGCATCGCCAAGGAAGAGGGCAGCGGCGTCGTGGCCTTCTGCGGCAAGGTGGAGGCGGAACTTGCCGGCCTGACCGACGCCGAAGCCAAGGAGTTCTGTGCCGAGTTGGGCATCGAGCGCGGCGGCCTGGACCAGCTCATCGTCTCGGCCTACGACCTGCTCGGGCTGATGACGTTCCTGACGGCCGGCGAGAAAGAGGTCCGGGCCTGGACCATCGAGCGCGGCACGAAAGCGCCCCAAGCCGCCGGCAAGATCCACAGCGATATCGAGCGCGGCTTCATCCGGGCTGAAATCGTGGATTACGACGACTACGTCCAGTATAAGACCATGGACGCGCTGCGGACCGCCGGGCTGGTGCGCAGCGAGGGGAAAGAGTACGTCATGCGCGAGGGCGACGTCGTAAATTTCAAATTTAATGTGTAACGGAACGCCCGCCTGCGACTTTTCCTGATAGGGGAACGCGCTACGTCCTCCTAACCCTGAAAGGTTTGGTATTTTTGCTGGAGGCTTTAATCGCTCTATGACCACTGCTGTGCGCGAAGTCTCGGTGTTCGGCGACGGCATCGCTTACTTCAATGAAGCGGCCAATCTGCTCGAACTCGACTCGACCATGCGCGCTATTCTGACCCACCCGACGCGCCAGATCATTTTTTCGATTCCGTTCCAACGCGATAACGGTGAATTCGAAGTTTACACTGGATATCGCGTGCAATACAGCTTCGCGCGCGGGCCGGCCAAGGGCGGCATCCGCTTCCATCCCGGTGTGACGCTGGACGAAGTTACCGCGCTCGCGTTTTGGATGACGTGGAAGTGCGCCGTCGTCGATCTGCCGTTCGGCGGCGGTAAAGGCGGCGTCACTTGCGATCCTTCGAAACTTTCGCAGAACGAGCTGGAGCGCATTACGCGCCGCTACGCAGCGGAACTGGTCGAGGTCGTAGGACCCGACAAAGACGTCCCCGCGCCGGACGTGAACACCAATCCGCAAACGATGGCGTGGTTCATGGACACGTACTCCATGCACATGCGTCAAACAATTCCGGGCGTTGTCACCGGTAAACCGCTCGCGATCGGCGGCTCGAAAGGCCGCGTCGAAGCGACGGGCCGCGGCGTGATGATCTGCGGCATGGACGAACTGGCGAACATGGGTATCGCGCCCAAAGACGCGCGCATCGTCATTCAAGGCTTCGGTAACGTCGGCATGTGGGCTGCGCGCCTGTTCGCCGAGCGCGGCTGCAAAGTCGTCGGCATCTCCGACGTCACCGGTGCGTATTACAACGAGAGCGGCATCGACGTCGACAAGGCGTGCGAGCTGGTCGAGAAAGATCGCAACCTCGGCGCGTTCCGCGGCGGCGACAAGATCAGCAACGCGGAACTGCTCGTGGCAGACTGCGACGTGCTCGTTCCGGCAGCGCTCGAAAAAGTGCTGACGGCCGAAAACGCTTCCAAGGTGAAGGCTAAGCTGATTGTCGAGGGCGCGAACGGCCCCACGACGCCGGATGCGGACCGCATCTTTAACGAACGCGGCATCACCGTCATTCCGGACATCATGGCCAATGCAGGCGGCGTGACCGTCTCGTACTTCGAGTGGGTCCAAGACCGCATGGGCTATTTCTGGAAGCTCTCGGAGGTCAACGAACGTCTCGAAGACACGTTGATTACGAACTTCCACGAACTGCGCGGCATCGCGAACCGCCACAAGATCCCGTATCGCACCGCGGCCTACATGACCGCGATCGATCGTGTCGTTCAAGCGCTCCGGCTTCGCGGCGTATATGCTTAAAAAGGCGTATCCGCGCTTCGCGCTCCACGCCCCCCGTCGGCAAAGCCGCCGGGGCCCCCGGCCTTCGGCCCCCACGCAATAAGTTGGGGCCTGGGAATCAAGCAGGGCCTGCAGCAATGCAGGCCCTTGACGATCTCTACGAGCGCATGCGCGCGGCGAACGATTTGGCGCTGGGCTATCCGGCCGCCAAAGACTTCGATCTTGCGCCGCTCCTCCGGTTTCTCGATTTTCCGGTAAACAACGTCGGCGATCCGTTCGCTGACGGCACGTATCAGGTGGAAACGCGCGCCTTCGAACGAGAAGTCGTGGCGTTTTTCGCAGACCTTCTGCGCGCGCCGCAGGACGATTGGTGGGGCTACGTCACCAACGGCGGCACGGAAGGCAATCTGTACGGCCTGTATCTCGCGCGCGAGCTGCATCCGCGCGGCGTCGTGTATTACTCGGAGCACACGCACTACAGCGTCAGCAAGAACCTGCACTTTCTGGGCATGCGGCACATCATGATCCGCTCGCAGAAAAACGGCGAGATGGATTACGACGATCTGCGCGAGACGCTCAAAATCCACCGCGACGTCCCACCGATCGTCTTCGCGAACATCGGCACCACCATGACCGAGGCCCGCGACGACATCCGCAAAATCCGCGAGATCATGGACTCGCTCGCGATCCGCGAACGCTACATTCACTCCGACGCCGCGCTCTGCGGCGCATATGCGCCGTTCCTCGATCCGCGTCCGCCGTTCGATTTCGAGGACGGCGCAGACAGCATCTCGATCAGCGGACACAAGTTCCTGGGCTGTCCGATGCCGACCGGCGTTGTGCTCGCGCGCAAACACAACGTCACGCGCATAGCGCGCTCCATCGACTACATCGGCACGCTCGACACCACGATCAGCGGCTCACGCAACGGCTTCACGCCGCTGGTACTATGGCACCGCATCAAAGAACTCGGCCGCAAAGGCATCCGCGAGCGCGCGCGCCGCTCACTGGAGTTAGCCGCGTACGCGCAGGCGCAGCTGAATGGCGCGGGAATTCCGGCTTGGCGCAATCCGAATGCAATCACCGTGGTATTTCCGACCGTCGTCGAACCCTTGCGGCGCAAGTGGCAACTCGCCACGCAGGGAGAAATTTCGCACCTCATCGTCATGCCGGGCATCGGCAAAGAGCAGATCGACGCTTTCGTGGAGGACGTCCGTGCAGCGCATCACCGTAGTCTCGCATAACCGCCCCGGCGTACTCGCCGAAGTCACAGATCTTCTCGCAGCCAAGGGCATCAGCATCATCTC
>JAICWY010000077.1 GCA_025934645.1 Vulcanimicrobiia bacterium | reverse complement strand
CGACCCGTTTTACGCCGTGTTTGAACAGAGCCTTGAATAGTGCACGCCACCCTCTAACAACTTTCTAACAGAGCGGGCGGGAAGGCGTGATCCGCGTCGGCAATGGCGGGAACGGCGCGACTGGGAAAACGCAATGAAATAGGGGTTTTCGGCATCGGGCGGGATTAGCCAAGGCCCCGGATTGAGGGTTCGAGTCCCGGTCATCCCATTTAACGGCCGTGTATTGACGGAGCGTTTTCTTTGGTATGCGTGCGAATTGCTACCGGTTCGACGCTGCGCACGGCGCTAAACCGGTTCAGCGCCGGCGCGTCATCGACAGCAACCTTTGTGCCAATGTGGAGCGCGTTGCGAAAGGCCAGTCTGCCGGCAAGGCCATAGATAAGAACGCCTCGATTCTATTGCTCGAGCGCTTGGAGGAAATGACTGTTGCAGACGCTTACAAAGAAATCCTAATGCGCGAGCTACCTCATGCCATTCATTCCGAGGCCGAGTATGAAGAGTACCTCCAGTGCGCAAAAGAGCTTATTGATCGGCGTGATCGGTCAGAAGCGGAAGATCGCTATCTTGAGCTTGTGTCGATTTTGATCGAACGGTTTGAGGACGAGGACGACACGATCGATGCGGCAGATCCTATCGTTGCGCTTAAGGAGCTCATGGCGGTGAACGGCGTTACGCAGGCGGAGCTTTCTAAACTATTGGGTTCGAGCGGCAATACATCGGAGATTTTAGCCAGCAAGAGAAGCCTCAGTAAGGCGCATATTAAAACTCTCGCTGAGCGATTCAACGTGTCGCCTGCGCTGTTCGTCTAATGCGCGCGGAATATTTTTCAACCACCCACGGACGGACGTGGCGCAGACGAGCGTCCGGGTTTCAGAATGCTCGCGGAGCAGTGTACTATTGGCCGCATTACGGCTCGGATGGCACGCTTATCGATGATCATGGTGGCGTTGTCGCGACCAACGCATACGTAGTCGCGTGCGCGGCGCAATGATGCTGAGGACGACATGAGTGAATCGTTCGGGCGAGTAATCGACGCGGTGTTCAGCGATGTCATGCGTTCGTACGGCTTCGCTATGGTCGCGCCGCACGGCAAGTGCTTCGACGGCATAACGTACATAAACGGCAATCGTGCCGTAGAGGCGTACTGGATCCGCACTCGAGGTCAGTATTGTACTGTAGCGGTCCGCACCTACGGCTATTGATCCGGTATACATTGCTGATGTCAGGTACTTTGCTAGCCATGGCCCTACGTTTGTTTCGACCAACGATCCCAGCGTTTTTAGAGCGGAGGCACAGCGTTGCCGGGAACTGCTGTTAGAGTATGGTGAAGAATTTTTGCGCGGCGACATCGCCGCTTTCCGCGAGCGATATCATGATTTGATGAAGCGATTTAAAACGGCGGACTGAGCGGCTCCGCGGTGGAGGCGTTCGGCATCGCATTTCTAGTGAGTCCACGTCTAATGTCCAAGCGAACTTGTTGCAATTCGAACGGGGTGTGACACAGCGATGCTAAACCGGACGCTCTGCGCTTTAGTCGTCGTAATTCTTGCAGTTTCCGGCTGCGGGAACCACTCCGGGGCTCTGGTTGGGCCGCCAGCAGCGGGTCCGGTGCTTTCATGGACCGCAACGTGGTGGTCGGGGTCGCACGTCGCCCCAATGACTTTTCAATCCGTCGGGCAGGCAGCCACCGTCACGGCTACGAGTGGCCCGGGCCACCTTCCGCCGCCGTATCAGGTTACGGTGGACGGTTCTTGTGTTAAAACTTCTTCAACGACAATGACGACAACGGTTACCGTAACGGCTGTGGCGTCAGGCTCATGCACGCTCTACGTCGTTCCATTTGAGGGGCAAGCCAGCTCGATGGGGGTTACTGTTCCCTAGCGCTTCTTGCCACACGTGCTGGCGCCGATTTTTATGTCGACCCTGTCACCTTGGAATACATCGTCGTGCTGTGTAACAACTTCTAGCGGGGGCGGCTGCCAGGTGAAGCTGCGCAGACAGCGGCGTGCCGCACTCAATTCTATGCGGTCCCGACTCGTACCATTGCCCAACGGCGGTACCCTAGAGCACGGCAAGGTGCCATCCAGCAAGGTTTAACAGCGCATGCCATTTGGCCGATAGAAGCGCGATTATCGAGCGGCTACAATGAAATTACGGTGGAGCTGTTCATCATTTCGCTAATCCTCTACTTCGGCGGCAAATGGCTGGTCAAGAAGACGGGTGCCGACAAGCCGATGTATCTGTGCCGCGGCTGCAAACGGGTGAGCCGGGGGTTCGACTATTGCATTTTCTGCTGCGAACACGGCAAGGATCGGCCGAACTGCGAGCAGTGCCGCCTTGAAGGCAGGCGCCGGAAAGAGGCCTTCGACGCTGAGGCGGTGGTTGGGGAATACCAGGCGCCGGAGTCGCATTGGGCCCCGCAGTCCGCCTGATGAGATTTGCCTAATGCCAAGGCGCTATTCGCCAGGTGGGTTAGGATTGTTCCAAACGCGGCCATCCTCATATCGCACTCGTAACACGGCGCAATATGGGAGTGCGGTTCGCAGCGGAAAGATTTCGCGGCTTACTTTGAACTTGTGTTCGATTAAGATTCCCGGCGAAAACGTGCCGACGTCTTTGACTTTGTCAACGAGTTTGTCGCGCGCGACCAGGCCAAAGTCCACTTCGCGCGCGGCGACGGACGCCGTATTGCGGTAATAAATTTTTAGGTAAGAGTCCTCTTCGTCGACGCGGCGCGTGCGCGTTTTGCCTTCGCTGTCCGTATACGTCTCCGTGTAGGCAGGACGGCCTTTATGCGCGCTGCATGTTTGAACGTGAATATCAGACTGGGGCGTCTGCTTTTCGTCAGCCTGAACCGGTGAAACGTTGCATATAGCTACGACAAGAGTTGCGAAGAGATACGCTACAGTTTTCATCTTACTGCCTTCCTTTTGAGCCGATTGCGTTCCCTTTACGGGCGCAGCGCGTTCGTGTGCCATGTCTAGAACTTATCAATCTTAATCAAGGCCGTCAGTACAAGCTTTTTAAGTCAATTGCTGCGGCCATCGCCTTATACGCCGCAGCGTTGGGATGAAGGTGGTCTCCACTGTCGTACGCGCTCGACAGGCGATGCGGATCGCGCGGATCGCGAACGATCGCATCAAAGTCGGCGATGCCGTCGAACATGCCGCTCGAACGGATAAAGGTATTGACAGCCAGCCGGGTCTCTTCGCCGGCGTCTGCGTACGTCATCCACCCGCCGTATGGCGTGATGGTGCAGCCGACGACGCGGATACCGCGCATGTGCGCACGGCGTACCAGTTGCGTTAGGCCGAACTCGATTGCCCGTGCGTCATATTGATGGGGCGTTTGCTGAATATCGTTGATGCCCAGGAGTATGATGAGATCCGCGACGCCGCTTTGCGCTAGTACGTCGCTGTCGAAGCGTTCCAACGCGCTCGGGCCAAAACGCGTAGAACCGAGCAAAATGCGGTCGCCGTCGAGGCCTTCGTTCAAAACCGAAAGCCGGTGAGCCGCGGGCAGTGCCGATAGTCGCCGGGCAAGATCGTCGGTCCAGCGATCGTTGCCGTCAACGGTCGAGCCTTGTCCGTTTGTGATTGAATCGCCCAGTGCGACCACGGCGCCGCGAGCCGTATTGGTGGAAACGTCAACCGCATCCAAAAGATACCAGTTTTTAAAACGGTTCGAAAATGAGGTGCCGCTCGCGTCGTCGACGTGATTTCCGGGCGCGGAGAAGCTCTCTTGATAGGCGAGATGATGGAAAGTCGGCGAGGTCACGGCGTCTTCGATATAAAGGCTGACGAGCAGATCGCTTTGCGGAGCGGTCGCGATCGCGACGTCGTCACTTACGATATCGGCGTGCGCAGGAATATCGACCGATGTATTATGTGAGAACGTAATTGCTCGCAGCGTGTTGGGGATCGCCGCAGCCGTGGTGCTATTGCGCGCTAACGCGATGCTTACTGCCGATATCCGCACCGGCTCGTTGCCGAACCGGTTGGTAAGCCGTACGCGCACCGAGGTTCCCCCGATGCCGACGTGTACGACCTCTCGAAGCGTGACGTTGGTGAAGGATGCGCTGGGGTCCGAGGATGAAGGCGCGGCCGCCCACGCCCCGATCCAAGACGCAATGAGCAAAAATACGGCGATATGCACCGCTTTAAAGTACGTCTTGCTGTATTGGACCGCCTACTGGGCTGAAAAACCGGTTGTTGGGGTGTTCCCGCTATCAGCGGTGGAACAAAATCGTGAGGATTGTCGTCGTCCACGTCGCGATAATCAGCCCGACGATCCATATAAGTTTTTGATCCATCGCGGCAAAACGCTGGTCTATGCCGGCAAATCGCTGGTCCGTAGCGGAAAATCCGCGATTCATGGATTCGCGCAGATCATCGAGCCGCCGGTCGATTTGTTCGTAGGCGCCCTCAAGGCGCGCAAGCCGTATTTCCATTTCCTGTCCTGTCACGCCAGTCTATCACACGCATTGCCACTTTATCTAGAGGCTCTGTTAAGCGACCTGCCAATAAATCGGCGATTGAGCTGGAGGAAAAGCCGTGTTGCGATACTTGTTGCTGGTGATATTGTTCGCGACAGGAATCTTTACTGGGAGGGCCGTCTTCGCGAGTGAATCACGCGCCCCGGCGTTACCGTCGTTGTTGCCGGCGAATGGCGACGCGCTATTCGACAATGGTCACTACTTCTATCAAGGCGAAGGCAACAATCCACGGCTGCATCCCGTTCCCCCGGAATACCAGTCCGGGCCACGTCGCGATTGGCATATCCACTGTCTGGACTGGTATCGTTATCCGCGCACAGGCCGCAAAAGTAAATGGGCGTACGATAAGACCACGTGCGAGTGCTGGTCAAACGTCGGCGCTGCGCGCGGCCGGGACGAAGGACCCTGAGGCGTAGAGGCTGCCCATGCTATCTTCAAAGCGGAGGGAAGTTCGATGACCGACCATTTACCATTTTCAATCCGTTTTCATAAAGCCGGTCTGATGCTGCTCGCCGCGGCGGCTGTTTTGCCGGCATCAGCGGCGGCGCAGCAATCGACGCAGGTTCCGCCGTCCGCATATACCATCTCCGGGTGGCGAGTGGAGTGCGGATCGCAGAATAACGCTCTTGCATGCCAGGCTCTGGACCAAATCACGGCGCGCGCGAACAACAGCATCATCGCGGCTATCTCGGTTACGCAACCGAAGAACGCGAAAACGCCGATGATTTCCGTACAAGTGCCGCTTGGCGTGGCCCTCGACGGCGGCGTCCACGTCGGCTTTGCCAGTGGAGCGCAGCAAGTCATCCCATTCGTAGCATGTTATGCAAACGGCTGCTTTGCTCAAGCGAACATCAGCGATCAGCTTTTAGCGCAAATGCGCAGCGCCGCTCAGCCGCTTTCCATGCTGTACGCCACCTACGATGCGAACCTGAACAAACAGGAAATTCGGATATCGTTGCCCCTGAACGGCTTTGCGGTCGCATACGACAAACTAAAATAAAAGTACAGCGCAAGAAACGAAGAGGGGCGGCATCTTTGCCGCCCCTCTCTGCGTTTCGCCTGAATTAGTGCTTTATCGAGAACTGCAGATATGCGCCGCCTGCGTGCTGGTGCGCGGAGAAGTTGTAGGTTGCGCCGATCTTCAGGCTGCTTTTATCGGCACGCGTAAGCTCCAGCGACGGGCCGATTTGGAATTGCGTACGGTCCATCGTGTTGCTGATGGTGAACGGCGCTATGCCCGCCGGCGCGCCGGCAAGGCTTGCCGTCGCCGATGTCTGCGGGTTGCCGATGAGCCGCATTACCGACAGGTCGAGTGCGCCGTGCAGCATCGTGGACCCGAGATGCCTGCTGCTCTCGAAGCGTACGCCCGAGCTAATGGCCGGATAGACTGCGTGATACGGATCCACGCGCTCGTTCAAATTCCCGGCGCCGCTTTCGAACAGCGCTCCGACGTTCGAGCGCGTTATGCCGAAGTCGACGAATGGCGTTACGGCCTTTAGCGCAGTGCCGAAACGCTTCTGCGCGCGCAGGTGTGCGCCGACGTAGGAGATCGCTTGGGTTCCGCTAGCGGTGGTGATTTCGGTCGGATAGCCGATCTGCCGGACGGACGTGTACTGACCCGTTCCGCCGAGAAGGTCGGCTGAAAGCAACACGCCGTCGTGACGCATGCGGCTAAGCGAAACACCCGCTTCCAGTTGACGCCCATTCAAACTATGCGCCGAATCGCTATCCGCCAGCGAGTTCTTCGCGTAGTGAATTGCCGCGCCGATCGAAGTGCCGCCGTCGCCGATGTGACGTTGGAAACCGCTGGCAAAGCCAAAGCCGCTGCTCGCATATCCGACGCTATCGAACGAAGCGCTTCCGTGTTGCGACTCGCTGCCGAGCTGCGCCCAGTTGCAGCTTCCTTCGGAGGTGACGATTCCGTTCTCTTGGCAGCGCATCATCTCGTCGGAGAATTGCTGATTGGAAAGGAACGATGCCGTACTGAGCGCCGTGCTCGCCGCCGGCGTGTACCGGTCGTAGAACGTCTTCAGTTTCGGAACGGTCGGAATGCCGAATACGGAGGACATGAACGTTGCGAGTTGCGGCGTGCTGCCGGCGGTTTGGATGCGGCCGAGATAATTGCCGAACGCGAGATCGTTCGCGCTAAGGATATGTCCGCTTTCCGGCGCGTAGTTAACGTCGTAGTTCAATATCAACGCGTCCGGTTGATAATTCAGGCCGAATGTCGCGACCGCGGATTGCGGCGGCGTGAGCAGCGCGCCGTTATTGGTGAGGCCGCCACCCGCCGTGACGATTGCATCTGTATGCGATCCGGGCGCGGCCGCATTGGTCGAGAGCAGATCGAGATCCAGATTTCCCGCAAGCGACGCCGTTCCCGTGACGTTCAGCAGACTTGCGCTGTTGTTGGTCAGATCCAACGTGACCAAATAATCGGCGCCGTTTTGCTGAACAAAGTTGCCGAACAGATTCGTAGCTGAAACGAAGCCGCCGGCTCCGGGCGTCATCACGCCGCCCTGCGCGAGTGAAAGCGTTCCGGTTCCCAGGTTCACCGTCGATCCGGTGACAAGCGTGCCGCTGTTGATCAGCGTGAGCGCCGCGCCGTTGGTGACGATGGAGCCGAAAATGCTGCCGGAGTTGTTGAGCGTGAGCGAACCCGCATTCGCAAACACGGCAATCCCCGAGCTGGTCGAGGTTGTTCCCGAGAACGTCGAGAGCAGCGATGACTTGCCGGTCATCAGCGACGTGCTTTGCACGGAGCCGTTGGCCGTCTGCACGCCCAGGATGCCGTTCTCCATCTCGTAGATCGAGAGCGGCTTTGGAACCGCGTGCGTGGATCCCGCCGTCGTGATCGTGCCTTTGTTCACGAGCGTGTTCGTGGCGCCGCCCAAAATGCGTACGCCTGCGCTTCCACTACCCGTGCCGCCCTGCACGACGCTGCCCTGGTTGATCGTGACGTTGATGTTGCCGTTCCCGGCGCCGCCGAGGCTTTGCGCCAAGATGCCGTCGGAGTTGCTGCCATATGCAAGCGCCATGCCGGTAACGTTCACATTGACGTTTCCGCCGGTGCCCGTACCGCCCGCGCTCTGCGCGAAGATCGCATCGGCATTGTTTCCGGTCGTTTCAATGATGCCGTTTTGCGTCACGCTCACCGCGCCCGCGCTTCCCGCAGCGCCTGCGCTGCCGGCATAACCGGTGGTCAATCCGCCGCCTCCGCCAATGCTTTGCGCGAAGATGCCGGCCGAACCGTTACCGCTCGTTTTGATGTTGCCGTTGCTGACGACCGTGACGGCTCCGCCCGTTCCGCCGCCGCCGCCGGTTGCGGTCAGTTTGGATCCTTTGCCGATGGTCGTCGTGCTCACGCCGCCGCTGACGTCACCGGCAAGTCCGCCGCCGCCGCCAACACTCTGTGCGAAGATGCCGAACGCGCCGACGCCACTCGTGAAAATGCCTTGATTTGTACCGAGTGTGTTGTTCACGGTAACGTTTACTGCGCCGCCGTTGCCCGACGCGCCGCCGCTACCACCCACCAGCGTCGTGCCGGATCCCCACACCGAACCTAGACCCAGGCCGCCGACACCGCCGCCGCCGCCGATGCTTTGCGCGAAGATGGCCGACGAATTGTCGCCGCCCGTTGAAATTGCGCCGGCATCGGTCACGCTGACGGTGTTACCGTCGCCCGTGGCTCCGTGCGTGCCGCCGACCGTCGTGGAACGGCCGCTGGTAAGTGTAAGGCTGGGGCCGCCGATGATATCCGCATCGCCGCCGATGCCGCCGCCGCCGCCGATGCTTTGCGCGAGAATCGCGCTTGAGTCTTCACCCGCCGTCGTTATCGTGCCGGCGTTTGAAACGGTGACGGCACCGCCGCTGCCGTGACTTGCATTGCCGCCGATTGCGACGTTCGCGCCAAGGAAATGCACGCTGCAATTGTTGCCGTACGTCGAGCAGTATTGCGCGGGAAATTCGTTGATCGTATGAATCGGGCCGGCGGTTCCGCCGCCGCCGCCGATGCTTTGCGCAAGAATGCCGTGCGAACTATCGCCAACGGTCTGCACGATGCCGTTACTTTGCGTCACGTTCACCGCACCGCCGTTGCCGCTGCCGCCGGCGCCGCCCACGTTGAGGTTGAGCGTATACTTGCCGGGATTCTTCGACGGCGGGGAAAGCTTCGCAGGCCCAAAGACGTTGACTGCGCCGTTTCCGCCGCCGCCGCCGATGCTTTGCGCCGCAACCGCCTGCGCGTCACTGCCGATCGTGAGAACGCTGCCGTTCACGTCGCTGAGCGTAACGTCGCCGCCGTTTCCGGCGCCGCGGCCGCCGACATTGAGTACGATGTTGCCAAGGGTTGCTGTGGAAGCCGGCAATCCGAGGTCGAGGGCGAGTACGGCGTTGCCGCCGCCGCCGCCGATGCTCTGGCCGAGAATTCCGTCGGCAAACGCGCCGCTCCAGTGCCCGTTCGTCGGATGCGCGCCCGTCAATACGCCGCCGCTGGCGTTCATCGTCACGGTGTTGCCATCGCCGGATTGACCTGCGGCGCTTCCGAGTTGCACCAACGCGTTCTTCGGCATGCCGGTCGAGAACGCGCCGTTGAATGCGAGATAGCCGTTACCGCCGCCCGCACCGATGCTTTGTCCAAGTACGCCGATGGATCCGTCGCCTGCCGTGGTTAGCGGCGCCTCATCCCAATCGAGTTCGTCCGGGATTCCGTTTGGATCGCTGCTATCGAGATTCAGCGGCACGTTATTCGTAACCGCAACGGCTCCGCCGTTGTTGCTGCTGCCGCTGCCGATGCCGCCGAGTTGCATGTTGAACTGATTGCCGGACAATCCGGTTGTGAGCGATCCGTTTGCCTGCAGCGGATCGTTTCCGCCGCCGCCGCCGATGCTCTGCCCCGTAACACCGAATGCGTCCGCAGCCGAGGTTACGATTTGCGCGGTATTCGT
>JAICWY010000092.1 GCA_025934645.1 Vulcanimicrobiia bacterium | reverse complement strand
CGGAATATCGCCGGTCTCCACGAACGTTGTGCCGTCGCGCTCGTCGTGAAAGTCTGAAAAAAGCGTGTGAAAAACGGTTTCCGCGCGGATCGGCCGCGCGCGCTCGCCGGTCAGCGGCACGATGAGATGCGCGGCGGCGAACGCCAGCAGCAGCGCGAACGCGTGGATCAATGCGCGGGCGCTTCCAGCGCGGCTAGCACGTCCTGCGCGAGTGGAATCAGATCGGTCCGGTCGGCGTTAGTCAGGATCACGACGGCATCGCGCGTTTGCGGAACGATCATCTCAAACGCGCTATACCCCGGAACGAAGCCGCTAGCATAGACGATGGGCGTGCCGCTCATGTCCGCGCGCAAAAATCCATAGTACGGCTCGGCGGTGCTCTGCAAGAAGCGCAGGAGATCGGGAACGTTGGAGCTCATGCCGGCGGCCGCATACGCGTACGAAAGCGACGACCGCGCAACCGGAAGATGCAGCGTACCGGTTGCGTAGCCGCGGGCTTCGCCGGGCGCATCACCGTAGCGTGTGCTGCGCAGTTGCATCGGCGCGAAAATCGTTTGCTGTACGTACTCGCCGTAAGGCAAGCCGCTAACGCGCTCGATGACCGATCCGAGAACGACGTAATTCGTGTTGCTATATTCGAACTGCGTGCCGGGGGCAAAATCCAACGGCTGCGAGGCTAATGCATCGACGAGCTGCGCGGGCGTGTACTCCGCGTGCATATCGAGCGCCGGATCGTCGGAATAGGACGGAATGCCGCTTCGCTGTTCGAGCAATTCCCGTATGGTGATCGGCGCATTCCACGGAAGTGCGGCATACCGCGCTACGGGCTCGTCGAGTGAGAGTCTGGCCTGCGCGTCCAATATCTCGATCGCGCGCGCGGTGAACGGTTTGGTGAGCGATCCGATCCGGTAGATCGTGTGCGGGGTTGCCGGCGTCCGGCGTCCGAGATCGGCTGTTCCGTACCCTTGTTCGAAGATGGCGCGGCCGCTCCGTTCGATCCCTAAGGAGAGTGCCGCGACGTGTTGCGTGCGCATGACCAGGCGCACGGCGTGTTCCACCGCACCGGTATCGAGCGCGGCGGCGAGCAGCAGCGCGAGCATGCAGGCAGATTCGACGCGGGGCCGCAATCCATTCCGGACCGTGAACGATACCGACGCCGGCGCAGCACTGCTGCGCCAATTCGAAGCGCGCTCGCCGCGCGGTCTGGCCCGCGCGATCTCCTACGCCGAGAGCGGCCGCGGCGCGCAGTTGATCCGCCATTTGTTCGCCAGAACGGGGCGCTCGATGACGATTGGCCTGACCGGACCGCCGGGCGTGGGCAAGTCGACCTTGAGTTCGGCGCTCGTGCGCAAGGCGCGTTCGCTAGGCAAAACGGTCGGCGTCGTCTCCGTCGATCCCAGCTCGCCGTTTTCGCACGGCGCGCTGCTGGGCGATCGCATCCGTCTCACGGAGCACTTTACCGACAGCGGCGTTTTCATCCGTTCGATGGCGAGCCGTGGACATTTGGGCGGCCTTGCCGGCGCGACGGCAGATGCGGTGCTGTTGATGGACGCATTCGGGTTGGACGTCATTCTGATTGAAACGGTGGGCGTCGGCCAATCGGAAATAGAGATTGCCGAACTTGCGCACACGACGATCGTCGCGCTGCAGCCGGGAAGCGGCGACTCCATTCAAGTGCTCAAAGCGGGCATCATGGAAGTCGCGGACGTTTTCGTAGTCAACAAAAAAGATCACCCGATGGCCAATCAGCTCAAGCGTGAAATCCGGTCCATGATGGAGATGCTGGACTTCAGCGGTTGGGTGCCCGAGCTCGTCATGACGCAAGCGACGAGCGGCGAAGGCATCGACGAACTTTGGGCGGCCATCGAAAATCACGTCGCGTATTTGCAGAAGTCCGGCGAGATGGCGGAAAAACGTCTTGAGGCATTCACGCATCAGGTACGTCAGCTCGCTCTGGGGCATTTGCAGCGCAAGTTGGAGCGCGAGCTGCGGAGCAAGGTCGCCGAAGGCATCGATCCCTACGCCGCGGCAGACCGCGTGCTGCAGAGCTTCGGTGTTACGCCCGAAGGCGGCGACGAGCCGATCCGGCCGCCGCACGTACGCGCTTCGGTCAAAGGTTTGATGTAAGAGGCGCCGTGGCGAGGCCGGACCGGACGGTCTACGACCTTAAGGCTTGCCTGGCAGCCCCAATATTGGGAAAATACCTCGGGCACGAGGAACCTAGGATAGCCCTTCGGGGTTTCCGCTATGCAGTAGGACGCAAGCTTGGCCAAAATGATACAGCGGCCCAGTGGTCTGGGCGCGCAACCGACCAACGAGTTCATCCACGAGAAGGAGCAGTGGGAAGCGGCCTCCGCCAAGGGTAAGGGCCGCAAGGGCCCGGGCTCCGGCGCGGTCGATCGCACGATCTCGGACCTTCCTTTGAAGAGCCTCTACGGGCCGGAAGACGTCGCGCACCTCGACCTGGCGGATGACCTCAGCTATCCGGGCCAGTACCCGTATACGCGCGGCATCCATCCGAACATGTACCGGGACCGGCTCTGGACGATGCGCCAGTTCGCCGGCTTCGGCAATGCCAAGCAAACCAACGAGCGCTATCACTTTCTGCTCGCCCAGGGCCAGCACGGGCTCTCCGTCGCGTTCGACATGCCCACGCTGATGGGCTACGATTCCGATGCGCCGCAATCGCGCGGCGAGGTCGGCAAATGCGGCGTCGCAATCGACTCGCTCGCCGACATGGAGTCGCTCTTCGACGGCATCGACATGGGCGACATCACCACGTCGATGACGATCAACGGTCCGGCGTGCATTGCGCTCGCGCAATACGTTGCGGCTGCGGAGAAGAAAGGCATCCCGCGCGCCAAACTGGGCGGCACGATTCAAGCCGACATCCTGAAAGAATACATCGCGCAGAAAGAGTGGATCTTTCCGCCGCGCCCGCACATGCGCGTGATCGTCGACATGATGCGCTTCTGCCGCGACGAGATGCCGAAATGGAACAGCATCTCCGTGAGCGGGTATCACATCCGCGAAGCCGGTTCTACGGCAGCGCAAGAACTCGCGTTCACGCTCGCCGACGGCTTTGCGTACGTGGAAGCGGGCATGAAAGCGGGCATGGACGTCGATTCGTTCGCGCCGCGTCTGTCGTTCTTTTTCAACGCCCACATCGATTTCTTCGAAGAAATCTGCAAGTACCGCGCTGCGCGCCGCATCTGGGCACGGCATCTGCGCGAGAAGTACGGCGCCAAGGATCCGCGCTCGTGGCAACTCCGCTTCCACACGCAGACCGCCGGCTGCAGCGCCACGGCGCAGCAGCCCGAGAACAACATCGTGCGCGTCGCATACGAAGCGCTTGCGGCGGTGCTCGGCGGAACGCAATCGCTCCACACCAACTCGATGGACGAAGTGCTCGCGCTCCCGACGGAAAAGTCCGTGGAGATCGCGCTGCGCACGCAGCAGGTGCTGGCGTACGAAACCAACGTCACGAACGTCGTCGATCCGCTCGGCGGTTCGTACTACGTGGAAGCGCTCACCGACGAACTCGAGAAACAGGCTGAAGAGTACTTCCGGCAGATCGAGGAGTACGGCGGCGTGATCGAAGCGATCGAAGCCGGCTTCTTCCAGCGTGAAATCGCGGACGCGAGTTATCGCTACCAGCGTTCGCTGGAAACGAAAGACCGCGTCATCGTCGGCGTCAACGCATTTGAGAAGCCCGAAGAAACGCAAGACATCGAACTGCTGAAGATCACGGAAGAGATCGAACGCGGGCAAGCGCGCGGCGTGCAAAACATTCGTTCCAACCGCGACGCGCAGGCCGTCGGGAACGCGCTCGACCGCCTGAAGAAAGCCTGTAACGACCCGAGCGACAATCTTATGCCGCACCTCATCGACGCCGTGAACGCCTACGCGACCGAAGGCGAGATCGTCGAAGCGATGGTCCAGGTGTACGGCAGATATACGGAGCGAGCGGCATTTTAATGCGTCTGGAAACCGAAGAAGAGCGCCGCTTGGCAGAGCGCACGCTCAAGGAAGTCATGGAAAAACTCGAAGAAGCGCTGCGTCTCTCGCGCCTGCGCGACGAGCGTGAGGCGCGGTGCCATGAGTAGGCCGCTGCGCGTCATCATCGCCAAGGCCGGCTTGGACGGGCACGATCGCGGCGCGAAAGTGATCGCGCGTGCGCTTCGCGATGCGGGCATGGAAGTGATCTACACCGGCCTGTTTCAGACGCCCGAGCAGATCGTGCAGACCGCGATTCAGGAAGACGCCGACGGAATTGGGCTTTCCATCCTCTCCGGCGCGCATATGACGCTCTTTCCGCTCATCGTCGAACAGCTCAAGGCGCAGGGTGCGCAGGACATTGTCTTTTTCGGCGGCGGGACGATACCGCCGGAGGATGCGGATGAGTTGCGGCGGCGCGGCGTGCAGGCGATCTTTACGCCCGGTGCGCCGCTTTCGGAGATTGTGTCGTTCGTTGAACACGAGTGCGGGAAGAGACGCGAGCTCGTCGGGTAGAGTAGAGTCTGGTGGCGGGTTCTGCGCGCGGCCGGGTATGCCGGCCGGCGGGACGCCCGCCTTTTCGCATCCTGCGAAAAGGGCTACTCGCTGAAAATTTCGCTAACGCCATCCATGGCTACGCCAAATTTCTCAGACGCCCGCCGGCCGGCATACCCGGCCGCACGCAGAACTGTAAACCTGAGTGACATGCCGACGCCACACAAAATAAATTGAGAAAAGAAAAACATTGAGCATTAGAACACGCGTGGCGCCTTCGCCGACTGGGGATCCGCATGTCGGGACCGCGTATGTCGCGCTCGTGAATTTGTGCTTTGCGCGTAGTGCGGCTGCGGATGGCGATGGCAAGTTCGTGCTGCGTATCGAGGACACGGATCAGGCGCGCAGTACGCGTGAGTCCGAAGAGGCGATTCTGCGTTCGCTGCGGTGGCTCGGGCTGAATTGGGATGATGGGCCGGTCCGGCAGAGCGAGCGATCTTCGATTTATCGGGAGCATGTCGATCGGTTGCTGGCGGAGGGGAATGCGTTCCGGTGTTTTTGTACGCCCGAGCGGCTCGAGGATATGCGCGTTGCGCAGCGGGCTGCGAAGCAGCCGCCGCATTATGATGGGCATTGTCTGACGCTGAGCTCTGATAAGATTGCGGAAAAGATTGCGGGGGGTGTTCCGTTCGTCGTTCGGATGAAGGTGCCGCAGACCGGCGCGTGCGTGTTTGAAGACGTGCTCCGCGGGCGCATCGAGATCGAGTGGAAGAGCGTCGATATGCAGGTGCTGATGAAGTCGGACGGCCTTCCGACGTATCATCTTGCGAATGTGGTTGACGATCATTTGATGGGCATCACGCATGTGATACGTGGTGAAGAGTGGATCAGTTCTGCGCCCAAGCATATGCTGTTGTATTCGTATTTCGGGTGGGATGCGCCGCGGCTCTGCCATCTGCCGCTGCTGCGCAATCCCGATAAGAGCAAGCTGAGTAAGCGCAAGAATCCGACGAGTATTTTGTATTATCGCGAGCGCGGGTATTTGCCGGAAGCTTTGCTGCATTTCTTGGGCATGCTCGTCGATTCGCGGAACGACGATAGTTTGATCGAGAACGATACGACTGCGAAGCTCATTGCGGCGATGAGTTCGCATTTCGAGTTGGAGCGCATTGCGCTCGGCGGCCCCGTGTTCGATATGAGCAAGTTGAATTGGCTCAACGGGCAGCATCTGCGGCGGCATTCACTCGAGAACTTTATGGCGATACTCGGCGAGTTCGGCTATGTTTGGCCCGCGGCAATTCCGGAAGAATGGAAGGCGCGCATCGCATCGCTCGCCCAGCCGCGGATCGAGACGCTGGCGGATTTTGAACCGCTCGTCGCGTTCTTCGCCGATCGGCCGAAGCTCAGCAAAGCCGAGTTGGCGCTGCCGAAGCTTTCGGAAGAGCAGTCGCGTAATGCGCTGATGTTCGCCGAGCAACAGTTGCTCGATCTGGGTGAGGATGCGGCATCGTGGAATCAGGCGGCGATTGGGGAGAAGCTCAAGGCCGCGGTCGCCGAGGGCGGCTGGAAGTTCAAAGACGCCGCACGTTTGTTTTATCTTGCGATCACGGGCAGCCCGACGTCGGTGCCGCTCTTCGACGCAATGGAGATTTTGGGAAAAGTCGAGTCGCTGCGGCGGCTCCGCATCGCTTTGGAGGCACTTCGTTAGCATGATTCGCGCCGTCGTTCTAGCCGCGGGAAAAGGCACGCGTATGAAGAGTGCCACACCGAAGGTCTTGCACGAAGTGTGCGGGCGGCCGATGCTGTGGTACACGATCGACGCGCTGCGGCGCGCCGGCGTCGAGGAAATCGTCGTCGTTACGAACGACGAACTGCAGGCGCGCATCTCCGATTTCGGCGTGCAAGGCATCGTGCAGAGAGAGCAGCTCGGGACGGGGCACGCGGTGCAGGTTGCACTGCGCGAACTTCCGCACCGGCCCGGCGGGCGAATCGTCATCGCGTACGGCGATATGCCGCTGGTGCACGAAGAGATTTTCCGCGGCGTTCTGGGATCGCTGGAGAGCGGGAACGGTGAAGCGCCCGCGCTCGCCATGGTGACGGTGAAGATGCCGCTGCCTTCGAACTTCGGACGCGTGCTTCGCCGGGGCAACGATGTGGAGCGTATCGTCGAAGTGCGCGACGCCTCACCGGCGGAGCTCGCGGTTGATGAAATGAATGCCGGGATCTATGCGTATCGCGAAGACGCGCTGCGCGACGCCGTGGACCGCCTGCGTAACGACAACGCGCAGCAAGAGTATTACCTGACCGATACGATCGAAGACTTCGTCCGCGGCGGAAAGCGCGTGGTTCCGGTGATGGCCGGCGACCATCTGCACGTGCTGGGGATCAACGATCGCGTCGAGCTCGCGCATGCGCGCAAAGAGATGAATAAGCGCCTGTGCGCGCAGTACATGCGTGACGGTGTGACGATCGTGGATCCTGACGCGACGTATCTGGAACCCGAATTGCAGATCGGGCGCGATACCATCATCTATCCCAACTCGACGATCGGCCGCCTCTCGGAGATCGGTGAATCGTGCGTTATCGGGCCGAATGCGCGCCTGTCGAACGCCAAACTCGGCGACCGCGTGACGATCCGGGAGAGCGTCATCCTGGATAGCGAGCTCGGCAGCGACATCAGCGTCGGACCGTTCGCGCATCTGCGCGGCAACACGGTGCTTTCCGACAACGTGAAAATCGGCAACTTCGTGGAAGTGAAGAACTCCAAGCTCGCCGATGGCGTGAAGGCGAGCCATCTCACCTATCTCGGTGACGCAGAGATCGGAGAGGACACAAATATCGGCGCAGGCACCATCACGTGCAACTACGACGGCAAGAACAAGAATAAAACCGTTATCGGCCGCAACGTTTCCATCGGCTCGAACACATCGCTCGTCGCGCCGGTGACGCTCGGCGACGGCGCCCTCACCGGCGCATCCGCGGTCGTAACCAAAGACGTTCCCGCAGGCGAACGCGTAGTAGGCAATCCGGCGCGGCCGTTACCGAAGAAATAGCTCCTGCCACGCGGCCCTCGTCATAACTCGGGCGCCCCTTCGACCGCTACGCGGCTCACGGTGACAAAAAAACCATGCGCGGCCAGGTATGATCTCGCTCGCCGCCAGGCATAAGCTCGCACTGAGTGCGTGTAAAGATTGCATGCGGGCTGAAAGTTTTAGCTGTCATGGTGAGCCGCGCGTAGCGCGAGTCGAACCACGGCCGAGTTTGACGAGGCCAAAAAAAAATAAGGGGCGCCGCCTTCCATCTCGGCGCCCCTAGGGTGCAGCATCGGGACGGGTTGTTATTGGATCGTGTTGTTCAATCCGGTGATGTCGAACGTTCCCAGGCCCGTCGTATAGTCGTAGCCCGGAATGGCTGAGTACGTTCCGTTGACACCGCTAATGATGTCGTGGAATCCGCCGTAGCTCTCCGTCGGCGGCGGTCCTTGCACCAGCGTTTCATTCGGTTCGTATTTTTGGTAGTTGTGATAGAGCACGGGGCCGGCGAAGCCGAGCGTCGT
>JAICWY010000048.1 GCA_025934645.1 Vulcanimicrobiia bacterium | reverse complement strand
TCGGGAAAACGCTCTTGCTCTTTGGCCAATTCGTAGACGACGCGAGCGGGTGCGGCGATCACGATGGATGTTTCAACGTATGGCATGGGGTTATAGAGCGCCGAGCTTCTCCTGGGCGGTGGCGAGGCCTGCTTCCAAGGCCGCCAAGGCGGTCGAGACCTCCGCTTCGGTGACCACGAGCGGTGGCTCCAGGCGGATGACCCGCTGCATGTTCAAGGTCCATGCCGCGGTCACGCCGCGCTTCACCATCTCCGGAATGATCCAGCCGCCGTAGCCCTCGCTGGTGAGCTCGACCCCGACGAGCAAGCCGAGCCCGCGCGCTTCTTTGAGCACCGTGGGATAGCGGCGGACGAGATCTTGCGCGCCCGAAAGCAGCTGCGCGCCGCGCGCTTTGGCGTTCTCGACCAAACCGTCCTCGACTAGCACGTTCATCGCCGCCAGCGCAGCCGCGCAGGCGAGTTCGTTGCCGCCGAAGGTCGACGTGTGCATCACGGGATGCTTGGCGTACGCCGCATTCCAGACGCTGGGCCGCGCGATGTACGCACCGACCGGGATGATGCCGCCGGACAAACCCTTCGCAAGCGTCATGACATCCGGAACGACATCGTCGCGGTTGCAGCCGAACAGCATGCCGCAGCGGCCGAGTCCGGTTTGCACTTCATCGGCGATAAACAACGCGCCCGTGGCATCGCACGCTTCGCGCACCGCTCGCAGATAGCCGGCGGGCGGAACGTTTACGCCGCCTTCGCCTTGCACCGGTTCGACGATGAACGCGGCAGCGTCGCGCAGCGCGTCTTCCAAGCCGGCGGTAACCCCGTACTCGAGATGCTGCACGTCGGCGAGCAGCGGCGCGTACGTCTCCTTGAAATAATCGCGTCCGCTCGCCGAGAGCGCGCCGAACGTTTTGCCGTGATACGCATCGCGCGTGGCGACGATCTTGTGGCGTTTCGTCGCGGCGCGGGCGAGTTTGATCGCCCCTTCGACTGCTTCGGTGCCGCTGTTGGCAAAGAATGAAATCTGCAGATCGCCGGGCGCGAGTTCCGCAAGGCGCTTCGACGCGCGGCCGAGCGGAACGTTGAACATCGTCTTGCCCGAGAGCGACATCAGTTCCATCTGCGCTTTAACGGCGGCGATCACTTTGGGATGGCTGTGCCCGAGCGTGAAGACGCCATAGCCGCCGGCAAAATCCAAATACGCCTTGCCGTTCGAATCCCAGATCGTGCTGCCTTGCGCGCGCACTTCCACCGGGCTGCCCGAAAGCTTCATGACGCGTGCGAGCGGCGGATTCACGTAGTTCTTGTAGTTGTCGTACGTCTCTTCGTACAAGCTTTGTTGCGTCTCGATCACGCCGCTACCGCACGTTCTAAAGAAGCGATGGTCTCCTCCACGATGGCTACGACGTCTTCCGCGCGATCGGTATGCATGATCCGTTCGCGCAGAATCGCCGCGTTGGGAATGCCTTTTAAATACAGCGCCAGATGCTTGCGCATCTGCGGAACCGCGCGCGATTCACCCAGCTCTTCAACCATGGTCTTGTAGTGGACGCGGATTGCGTACGCCAGTCGCTCTGCGGGCGACGGCATCGGCGCGGGTTCGCGCCCTTCCATCAAGTCGCGAATCTGCGAGATCAGCCACGGATTGCCGAGCGTCGCGCGTCCGAGCATGATCGCATCGACGCCGCTCTCGCGCATGCGTTCCATCGCCAGGTACGGCTCGTCCAGATCGCCGTTGCCGATGACCGGAATATCCACGGACTGCTTGAGCCGTTTGATGTGCTCCCAGTTCGCGTTGCCCTTGTAGAACTGCTTGGCGGTGCGCGCGTGCAGCGTTACGGCTTGGATACCAACTTTTTGCGCGCGCTGCGCGACCTCGACGTAGACGAGGTTGTCCTCGCCCCAGCCCAGGCGCATCTTCATGGTGACGGGGCAATCCACCGCGTCGACTACGGCCTGCATGATCGCCTCGCAGCGATCCACATCGCGCAGACAAGCGGAACCGCCGTTGATCTTCGTAACTTTGGGCGAGGGGCATCCGAAATTGATGTCCACGATGTCGGCGCCGCACTCGCGCACCATCTTGGCGGCCTTGGCCATTACTTCTGGATCGTCGCCCCACAGCTGGGTGCTGACCGGCTTCTCGAGGCCGTGCTGGTCGATCATCTCCATCGTGCGCTTCGCGCTCGAGGCGTACTGCAGCGCGTTGGCCGAGACGAATTCCGTGACGGTGAGCCCCAGGCCGAACGGCTTATAGAGCGCCCGCATGGTACGGTTCGTCACGCCCGACATGGGCGCCAGAACGAGCGGCGGCCAGATGCGGTGCGGACCGATGACGAGCGGTTCCACGGTACAAGCCATACGGAGCGTAGTATAGCACGCCGCCCCGTATGGCCCATCCTGCTAAGGCTGCGGTCTCACCAATAGAAGTTGCAGTTAGCGGCGTTGTTGTCGCAGACGACCACGTCCCCGGTGTAGGGCCAGGAGCCCGTGTCATCTTCGGTCCAGTCGATGCCTTGGCTACTGGAGTTGTCGTAGTAGTAGCGGCCCTGGACGTACGTGTAGTTCCCGACTGCGACCCACGGCCACGTCGAGGGCGGCCGGTTCGTGGGCGCCTGCGCCATCGCATCGAGGTTCGAAACGATCTCGATGTTGTAACCGCTGGGCATTTGCACGTAGAAGTAGCCGTGCAGGCCGCTGGTGGTAGTCTTCGACGGCAACACCTGCGTCACGTATCCGCACACGTCTTCCAGCTGATCGCCCGTGAGCGTGCCATTGGCGAACGCGGCCTGGTCGTTCAGGAACTTCTGATTGTTGCATGACGAGGTACCGGTGGGCGCCGGCGACGGCATGCCGGTCGGCGTCGCGCTGGGCACCGGTGTCGGCGAAGGCGTGGACGACGGCTTGGGTGTCGGCGAAGGCGTGGACGACGGCGCCGGCGTCGAGCTGGAAGCCCACGCCACATCGTCGGTATCCTGATAGATGTAGCCGCCGGTCCAGCCGTTGCCGTGGACCCCGAAATACAGCCATACCGTTTGACCCGCGTACGAGCTGATGTCGTACGACTTCTGCTTCCAACCGCCCGTGTTCGCGACACTCTCGTAGAAATTGTCGATCACGTAACCGTTGCTGTCGAGCAGATCGGCTTCCTGATACGCGTACTGCGTGCTCGTCTCGTTCGTGCCCTGATACACCCAGAACGTGATCTTGCCGCCCGAGGGAACCTTGATTTGCTGGCACACGCCGGCGTCGCCGTTCACTTCCGGTTTGGAGCCGGAACCGCTGACCTCGCCGTAGGTTCCCGAATGTTTGTACTGCGTCGAGATGGTTGCGTTCACGTTACCGCACTGCTGCCAATACGTGAATCCGCCGGATTCAAAGCCGCCGTCGGCAAGATTGCCGTTCGCGTCCATTGTATGCCGCTCCGCGGACGGCGCCGGCAGCGCGATGCGCCGGGAGGTTTGCGTGGAATCCGTGCCTGGAACCGCGCCGGAATGGTGCCCGCCGCATGCAGCGAGCGCGAGAGCGGCCGTCACGGACGCCGCCCAAAGCACATGTTTATTCATCTCTGTATTGTTGCGGACAAACGTGGGGGCCGCTAGCGGCGATTCGCAGCTAGATGTGAATCAGTGTTGACTCAGGTAGTATTTTCGAAGCCCGAGCAAGCTCAGATGCGGGTTCACTTCCGAGACGATCTTGGTGTGCCGGGCAACGACCTCGGCCATTCCGCCCGTCGCGATGACTTGGGCGTCGACGCCCAGCTCCGAGCGCATGCGCGAGACCAGCGCTTCGGTTTGACCCACGAAGCCGTACACGATTCCCGACTGTAAGGCCGAGATGGTATCTTTGCCGATCGCTTTTCCCGGCGCTTCGAGCGCAATCTGCGGCAATTTTGCGGTGCGCCCCACCAGGGCGTCGATCGAGATGTTGATTCCCGGCGCGATTGCGACGCCTTCGTACGCGCCGTCTTTCGAGATCGCCATGAAGACGGTTGCGGTGCCATAGCTGATCACGATCAGCGGTGCGCCGTATTGCTCGCGCGCGCCGATTGCCGCGGCGACGAGATCGGCGCCGACTTCACCGGGGCGCTCCGTATGCACCGGTATGAGCGTTTGCCGGTGCGCTTTGAAAAATTCGGGCTCGCATGCGAAATAGCGCGAGCACGCTTGTTGCAGCGTTTGATCCAGCTTCGGCACGACGCTCGCGATCGCGACAGCCTGCACGTCCGCCGGGCGCAGATCCGCCGTGGCGAACAGCTGCGCGAAAAACACGCCGTGTTCGTCGGCCGTGCGGCGCGGCTCCGTCGTCACACGCCACGATTGCAGCAACTCCGAACCGTCGATGGCAAAACAGCCGAGCTTGGTTTCGGTATTGCCGACGTCGATCGTTACGAGCACATCAACTCCTGTACGGCATCGAGTAAGCGCGCCGCAAGCACCGGTTTTGCCGCCTCGCCCAGTTCGCAGCGGCCATCCGTTCCCCAGAGCAGCGTGAGCGAGTTGCGTTGCGCGCCCCAGCCGCGTTCGTTCGAGACGTCGTTCACCGCGATCGCGTCCGCATGTTTGCGCTGCAGTTTCTCGCGCGCGTTCTGCTCGTGGTTCTCGGTTTCCGCGGCGAACGCCACCAAGAACGACGAACCTTTTTGCGCGCCGATCGACGCAAGAATATCCGGCGTGCGCACCATGCGCACGGTCAGATCCGCATCGCCTTTTTTGCGCTTCTGCGCTTCTTGGGTTTCCGGGCGCCAATCCGAAACGGCGGCGCTGGCGATCACGAGATCCGTGCCGGCGGCATATTCGAGCGCGGCCGCGTGCATCTCTTCGGCACTCCGTACGCGCAAAGTGCGCACGCCGGACGGAGCGTCCAGATGCGTCGGTCCCAGCACGAGCGTTACGTCGGCGCCGCGCAGCGCCGCTTCTCGTGCAAGTGCCATGCCGGTCTCGCCCGTCGCGGGATTGCTGACGAAGCGCACCGGGTCGAACGCTTCGCGGGTCGGCCCCGCGGTAATCAGGACGCGTTTGCCCGCCAGCGACTGCGTGCGCGCGAGCGTCGTTTCGAGCGCCGCGAGAATCGCTTCTTCCGACGCAAGGCGCCCGACGCCGCGCTCGCGCTCGGCTAAAAAGCCGCTTTCCGGATCCACGAACGCGTAGCCGCGCTCGCTCAATCGCCGCAAATTCTCTTGCGTGGCCGCGTTGCGATACATCGCATCGTTCATTGCCGGCGCAAGAAGTACCGGAATACGCGCAGCCAACAACGCCGTCGTCAGTAGATCGTCGGCTATGCCGGCCGCTAATTTTGCGATCACGTTCGCCGTTGCCGGCACGACGAGCGCAACCTGCGCCTCGCGCACCAAGCGGATATGCGGAATGCGCTCGGGCGCATCCCACAGCGACGTGTATACGGGCCGCGCGGTCAGCGATGAAAACGTGAGCGGGCCGATGAAACGCTCGGCTTCGCCGGTCATGATGACATCGACGATCGCACCGCGCTGTACCAGCGTACTGGTCAGTGCCGCAGCTTTATACGCCGCGACGCCGCCGGTTACGCAGAGCAGCACGCGCGATCCGATCATGCGCTCACCAGAATGTTGTCGATAAGCCGCGTCGATCCGAAACGCGCCGCACCGATAACGAACGCGGGCGCGCGCAGGTGCTGCAGCGGCTCGAACGTTTGCGCGTCGACGACGTCGAGGTAATCCCACACTCCCGCCGCATCGAGCTGCGCGCGTGCATGCTGCGCCGCGCGCGACGCATCCGCGCCGTTGCGCAATTCCTCGAGCATGCATTCTAGCGAGCCGTGCAAAGACGATGCGCCCGCGCGCTGCTCGCGGGAAAGATACGCGTTGCGGCTGGACATCGCAAGCCCGTCGGATTCGCGAACAGTCGGCACGACTTCCACGCGCACGGGGAAATCCAAATCGCGCACCAGCTTTTTGAGCACCGCCGACTGCTGCGCGTCTTTCTGTCCGACGAAAAGCACGTCGGGCTGGACGATATGCAGCAATTTCGAAACGACGGTCGCGACGCCGCGGAAGTGCGTCGGCCGCACGGCGCCTTCATACACAGCTCCGAGCGCGCCGACGTCCACGATTGTGGAGAATCCCGGCGGATACATCACCGCGGCATCCGGGGTAAAGAGCGCATCGACGCCGGCACCGGAAAGTTTTTCGGCATCGCCTTGCACGTCACGCGGATAGCGTTCGAAATCCTCGCCCGGGCCGAACTGCGTGGGATTGACGAACACGCTTGCGGCAACAGACGCGCACTGCTGGCGCGCGGTGCGCGCGAGCTGCAGATGTCCCGCGTGCAACGCACCCATGGTGGGCACGAAGCCCAAAGGCCGCGGCAGAGCTGCGAGGCCCGCGCGGACCTGCTCTACCGCGTGAAAGATGCGCATGGCTTTAGCGCTGTGTCACGCGCAGCACCGTACGGCCCACTTGAAATGGTGCGCCGACTTCGAGCGGCTCCTCACCCGTGACGGCGTGCTCGTCGATGCGCGTGCCGTTGCGGCTCTGCAGATCGGAGAGCAAGAGCCTGCCTGCTGTATCGCTGCGCAGCCGCGCGTGCCGCCGCGAGACATACCGGTCCAGCGTGATACAGGCATCGGCGAGAGTTTCGTCGCGGCCGATGACGATCTCACCCTCGAACGGCCAGGTTTTGCCGTCGAGCGGACCGCTGAGGACCTCGAGTATATAGGAGGCGGACATGGCGCTCGGCTATTCGCGCTTCCGGAGAAGGTGCCCTATTGGGCCCGACAGGGTATTAACAATTCCGTGACACCGGACGATACTCTGTAGGTGACGCTATGGACATCCGAGCCGGGCGCTAAGGCGGAGCCGATGAACGACAGGATTGACGAATTGCTGCACCTCATCGAGGTTGAGCCGGACGCACTGCGTGAAGCCGAATTCATGCAGGCGCAGGCGATCCTCGAAACGATGGTGGGCAAGACCGTCGCCGCCGCGGAGCTCGAAGAAACGCGCATCGTCGTGACGATGAGCGATGGAAACAAATACTTCTTCTACGGATTTCTGGGCGAAGGAAACGATTAAGCGCGAGCGCGCTGCTGCAGCTCGTGAATGTATTCGACGAGCGCATTTTGATCGGCCGCGGCGATTTGCGTGAACGCAACGCCGTGAGCGAACTGTTGTTTCCCTGCATCGAAGAACGAGAGAACGACGCGGCCGCGCACCATCATTTCACGTCCGCCGTCGGGAAGCGTGAAACGCAGCGTGACATTTTGTCCCGCGCTCAAATCATTCTTGGTGATTACGCGCAGACCGCCGCCGGATAAATCTACGGCGCTGCCGTACATCACGAGTTCGCCGCCCGGCACGATAACCGTCACGGGGAAATCCACCGTGGCACGAAAGAAGCGGCGCTGCTGCGGCGAGCCAGACTGATCGATAGTCACTTGAGCTAATCCGTTCGTGGCGCGTCCTGCAGGCCCTGCGCCGCCAGCAGCGCGCCGAGCATAGCATGTTCGGCCGTCATTCCGCCCTGCAAATACACCTCGAACGGTTCCCGGAGCGGTGCGTCGCACGAGAGCTCGATCGTGGCGCCCCCGACGAACGAGCCGCTCGACATAATGACCGGATCCACATAGCCGGGGACGGGCCCGGGCTCAGGGCGATAGCGCGCGTTCACCGGCATTGCGGTTTGTAACGCCTGCGCAAAGCGCGTTAAGCGATCGACGCTGCCGAGCCGGATCGCCTGTACGATGTCGGTGCGCGCCGCGCCCGGCGCCGGGTCGACCGCGAAGCCCAATTCTTCGAACAGCGCGGCGGCAAAATCCAGCCCGCGCAGCGTTTGCTCGACCACGAGCGGCGCCGCGAACAGCCCTTGAATAAAGGCGCGGCCATGCCCGAGCGTGGGCCCCAACGCGTCGCGCAACCCGGGCGCGTAGTGCCGCGCGGCAACGCGCTCGATCGCATCCGCCCGTCCGGCGATATAGCCGCCCGCCGGTGCCATCGTACCGCCGAGGTTTTTGATCAGCGAACCCATCACCAGGTCGGCGCCCACGTGCGTCGGCTCACGCTCTTCCACCAGTTCGCCGTAGCAATTGTCGACGAGAATCAGCACGTCCGGCCGGCGCGCTTTCACTGCGCGGAAGGCGCGCTCGCACCACGCGATGTCCACCGAGCGGCGCGGCGCGTACCCGCGCGAGCGCTGCACGAAAACCGCCGCAAGATCCGGATCGTCGAGTTCCGCTTCGAACGGCGCGTCGATCTCGAGTTCGCGGTACCCCATTCCGCTCTGCACCAGGTTATGCGGCGCCTGCGCGATTGCATTGCGGAGCGTGTCGTACGGACGTCCGGTGATGCTGAGCAGCGTTTTTCCGGGCGGCACACACGCGGCGATCGCCGTGACGATTGCATGCGTTCCGCTCACCAGCGAAAGCCGCGCTAGCGCGCGATCTGCGCCGAAGATCCTCGCGAGCAGCGACTCGTAACGCTCGCGCGCCGGATCGTCGTAACCGTACCCGGTGGAACCGGCAAAATCGTGCTCCGCAACGCCTTCGTCCAGAAACGCCGCGAGCACGTTGGCTTTCACGCGAGCTTGCGCCGGATACGCGACGTCTTTCACGCGCGCGTACGCACGCGCCGCCGCATTCCGCACCGCCGCGCCGATGCGGAACCGCTCGCACAAAATCTCTATCACTCTGTCAGATGCTTTTCGTATGCGCGTACAAACGGAATGTACATCAGCGTGGCGACGACGAGATTCACGCAGACCAGGCCGATTGCCCGGACGTCGGCCGTCGCAAGATAGGTAGAAGCAAATGTCGGCAGGCTCGAGGGAACCCAGAGCGCCGGGCGGTCTACCCATCCGGCCGCGATCGCGAAGTACGAGATCGTCGCGAGAAGAATCGGCACTACGACGAACGGCACGACGAAGAACGGATTGAAGACGATCGGCAAACCGAACACCAGCGGTTCGTTCATATTGAAGATCGCGGGAACGACCGTCAGGCGGCCGAGCTTGCGCAGACGCTCGACCTTGCTAATCGCCAGCAGAGCGGCAAGCGGCAGCGTCGCGCCCGCACCACCCGGAAAGACGAACAAAAACAGCGAGACGACGACGATATGCGGCAAGGGCGTGTGGGCGCCGAACGCCGCGGTGTTCTGCTGCTGGAGCGTCAGATACACCGGCGTCACGATGGCCGCCAGCGTTGCGGGCCCGTGAATTCCGAACGTCCAGAGCAACGTCTCGGCGATCACGATGACCATGAGCGCGGTGTAGGTATCGCCCAGATGCGCAAGCGGCTGCAGCGCGGCTATGAGCGCGTTGCCCAGCGAAAGATTCAGACGGAAGAGGCCGGCCGCTAACGCTACGATCAGTGCAACGCCGGCGCAATCGGCGAAGAGGCCGTTCGCAATGAACCGGCGCGCCGCGCGGCATGCCAGCGCGACCGTAAGCGCCGTGATGATGGCCAGAAACAGACCGCTCTCACCGACGCGATTGAGATACGCGAGGGGCTGCGCGATCGCGATCGGACGCGGGAGTGCGAGGGCGAAGCAGAGCGCGGATCCCGCAATCACCGGCGGTTTGCAAAGGCGCAGATGCATCGCCAAGCGGTACGCCAGGATCAGCACGAGCGAAATCGCCATGATGCCGAATGCCGGCAACTCTGCGAGCGAGATGCGAGGAAGGATGCTGGCGAAAAATGGATGCGCGACCGGCACGATTACCATAAAGGCAACCAGTCCGGCGATTAAGCCGGCGACGCTCCACGGAAGCGCTTCGCGCACCGCGACCAGCGCGGGCGCTTCGCCAATAGCGCGTAAGACCGGCACGAAGCGCCGGTCGAACCACAGAAGACTAGATCTTCCGGACGACGGCCTCCACGCGGCCGAGAATAGTGACATCGCTGGAGTAGATTGGCTCCATCGTACGATTCTCCGGCTGCAGGCGAATGCGGCCGTCTTCTTTATAGAAACGCTTTACCGTCGCTTCACCTTCGAGCATCGCGACGACGATCTCACCGTTGTTCGCGGTGCGCTGCGGGCGGACGACGATCAGATCGCCGTCGAGAATCGCGGCCTCGACCATCGAATCGCCTTGCACGCGAAGCATGAATCCGTCGGACGCGCGCGTGAACGAGGCGGGCAGGACGAAATCGCCCTCGACATTCTCTTGTGCGGTAATCGGCACGCCCGCGGCGACTTTGCCGATGACCGGCATTACGACCGTCTCGGGCACCGGATCGCCTGGCGGCGTCATATCGCTGCGCAGCGCGCGCGGCTTGGTTGGGTCGCGGCTAATCAGGCCGCGCCGTTCGAGGGTCTTGAGGTGAGCGTGGATGGTGGACGACGAGGAGAGTCCGACGCGTTCGCCGATCTCGCGGACCGAGGGCGGGTAGCCCTGCTCGCGCGTGAACTCGCGGATTACTTCCAGAATGCGTTTCTGACGCTCCGTCGTTTGCTCCATCTGCTTCCCTCCGAAAAGTTTTTTGCTCGGGGCCGGCGTTAAGGCCACCCGTATGGCATGGCGAGCGCTTACAACCGTACCATAAATCCTATCGCAAGGCAAACGTATGTTCGAGGGCCTATTGACATCGCTCGCTTGGCCCGTGGTAAAATCTAGGGGACGAACAGACGTTTGGCACAAAATATGGGTACGCTAGTTAGGCAAACGCACGTTCGGCCCAAGATATAGTAAGGAGAAAACCGTGGTCAAGCGCAGACGATTCACCCTCATGCCGATTATCACGCTGGCGGCGCTCAGCCTGATGGTCACGGTGCCGGCGCTCTCGAGCATGCATCTCTACGCCGCGACGCCGCAACACTTTGCAACGGTAATCGTTCACCGCGGTGACACGCTGTGGAGCATCGCCTCCGCGCACACCGGCAGCGCCAACGACGTACAAGACACGATCGATCGCATTTCGGCGGTGAATCATCTCAGCGGCGCGTCACTTGCGCCCGGTCAGCGCTTGCGCGTCCCGCAATAAACGAGTTTCCCCTACCAAATAAAAAAGGGCTGCACCCCTCCCGCGGCCCTTTTTTATTTTGCTCTTTTAGCGCGCCACGCGCGGCTAGCGCTTCGTAACCGTAATGATGCTGTGGCCCTGGTGTTCGTTTAAGAACTCGAGTCCCTCGGCGATCCACATATCCAGACCGCCGTGCGAATGTTTTGCGACTTCGCGCACGACGTGCACGCGATCTTTGAGCCACGAGAGTTCCGAGCGCGTCGTCGCGGGCCAGATCGCAACTTCGCAATCTTCGCACTTGTAGCCGTTTTGCATACCGCGCGTTTCCGCAAGAAAAGCGAATGGCCCCTGCTTGCGCAGGGGCCATTGCGTTTCGCTGAAGATCGAACCGGTTAGAGTTTGATCTGCAGTTCCAGGTACGCCTGGAAGGGCAGCGCGCCCGAGACCGGCGCGAACGGGTAATTGAACGAGCTCGGGTAAACCGGGCTGCCGTTCGTTGCGGACGACGGTGAGTCGCCGTAGAAGAACCCGCCGCCGAAGCCAGGCTGACCGCTCTGCGGTCCAACGTAGCTGCCGTTGGCAGAACCGTAACCACACACGTAGCGGCCCGGCTTGAACGCCTTCTGCCACGGAGTGTTGGTGCCGCCGTAACAGGCGTTGTAGAGATTGGTGAGCGTGAGGTTCGCCGTGATCTTCGGTGAGATGTCATAGCGAATCAGCGCACCAATGTTTACCTGCCACGGTTGCTGGTACTGACCGACATTATCGAACTTGCCGGTATACGGGTTCGGAATTGCGAGATCGCCGCTATCCGTAACGCCGGTCGCTGCCGCCGTCAGGAAGTCGCAGTTACCCGCAGTCGCTGCCGTAAGGCCCGTAAGGGGCGTGCCGGCCGCAGTTAGCGCCGCCGACTCATTCTGCGCGCAGGAGCGAGGATCGATACCGTACACGTCGGTCGGCGATCCGTAGTATGCGCCTGATTGCAGCGTGATGTTCGGGGCGATTGCCAGTCTGCCGTGCTTCCATTGCAGCCAGCCGTTGATCTGGTGCGGCCAGATCGCCGAGCTTCCGCCCTGGTCGTACGGCGCGTTCGGCGCTTCGTTCGGATACGTCTGATACCAGCCGTTCCGGTCGAGCGTCGATTGCAGCGCCATGCCGTAGTACGGGTTCACGATATCCGTCGGCCCAAGGGTCGCCGGACACGCTTCACCGACGCCGCCGTTGTAACACGGCGAGCCGCCACCGGCCTGCGTCAACTGGTTGAACGCCTTGATGTAGTCGTTCAGGTAATCGATGGAGTTCGTGCCGCTCGGAAGACTTCCGTACTGCACGAGCGCCTTCGTGTACGTGTACGAAAGACCACCGGCAAGGCCATCGCGCGTCGGGTCGCCCTTTTGAAGACCGACTTCAACGCCGTAGCTGTGCTGGTGACCGGTGTTCGTACCGGAAACGAAGCCGGGTCCCAAAACGACGGTCTCGATCTGATTCCGCGTGTCGCGGTAGAAGGGCGAAACCTTCAGCGTGACGTCGGAATTGTGGAAATGGTGCTCCACCGAGAAGTCGTAGTTGTTGGAGTACTGCACCGGATTGTCGTGAGCCGGCGAATGGAAGCCGAGGCCCCAGAAGCGGCTGAAGTCGAAGTTCGCAGCGCGTTTACCCGACTGATCGAGGTACTGCTCGAACGCCGTTTCAGTCGGCTGCGTGAACTTGCCGGCCGAGAAGCGCAGAACCGTGTCCGGATTCAGCGTGTACGTGCCGCCGATACGAGGCGAGAACTCGCTGCGCGTGAACTGCGACGGACCGTTTGCGGTATATGCAATCGGACCGCAGTCCACCGTCGTCACACCGTTGCAAAGGCTGGTGTTACCGACCGGATGCAGACCTTCTTGTCCCGACGGCGCGGTGCCGCAAGCAGCAAGCGGATTGGTCTGTTTGAGCTGCGGCGGTACCGGCTGGCCTAAGCCAAGCGGCGAGAACTGCGGAAGCCCGGTTCCCGGATCGTAGCAAACAACTTGCGCCGTCGCGTTGAACCAGAAGTTCATCTCGGGCGTGTTGCTGTTTTGCAGATTGTACTGATAGCGCTCGAAACGAACGCCGAGGTTCAGGTCGAGCTTGTCGTTGGGCTTGAATTCGTCTTCAAGCGCGAACGACGTGAAGACCGGACGCACCGTATTGAACGTGCCTTGTCCGCTCGGAACCGTCACAAGCCATTGCGCGCCCGCCGGAGCGGCAGCACACGCATGGGTCGAGCAGTACGTCGTTCTCATCGGATCCTGCGGCGTGCCGTAGGAACTGCTCGAGTAGCACGACGTTTGCGCGCCCGTCTTGTAGCTGTAACAGATCGGGTTGTTCGGATCGCCATTGGTCAGGTTTGCTAGGCCGGTGCGGCTGCCCGCGTATCCAGCCATGAACGAACCATTGTTCCAACGCGCGACCGACGCGGTGGTGTAGTTGGCCGTCAGGCGCAAAAGGTTTTGCGCGTTGATTTGGTCGGCGAACTGGAACTCGGCGCCGCGCGTGTGCGTGTCGAGCTCGTAGTCCGCGGTGCCGTCCCATCCCGGTGCACCCTGACCACCGCAGAGGTAGCCGTCGAGGTAGCACGTACCGGCCGCCGGCGCGCCGCCGATGAGCCAGTCGGAGTAGAACGAGTATCCGAAGAGACGCGCGTAGGCGTTCGTACCGATGTTCTTCGTGTACTGCGCTTTCACGATACCGACGTCGTTGTTGAAGCCGTCCTTCATGTTTGTCGGAATGCCTTCCGTCGGCGCGAACGGCGTATTGAGCGGACGGTTCGTCGGCGAGTTCGGGAAGTAATACGGAACCGTCGTGGCGCTCGCAACCGTTTGGCCGAATGAAGTGCCCGGCGCGAAGATCATCGTGTCGATGTAGGGGATCGGGCTTCCGGAGCCATGTGCGCATCCGAGGCCCAACGAGTCTTCGTATCCGCACAGGCCCGCGGTGTTGTCGCCTTCATAGGCGGTACCGAAGGGCGTGAGATACGCGTTCAGCAGCGACAGGCCGCCGGCGTCATTGATCGAGTCGCCGTTGAGTTGATGCTGCGAGGAGTTGTCGTACAACAGCTGCAGATCGTCGCGGCCGCTGTCGAACTTGTGCGGGATCCCGAAGTGGAAATTGAGCACGGTGTCGCGCTCATTAATATCCGACAGATAGGCCGAGAACGGATAATAGCCGTTACAAGCGCCGTTGAACTGTCCGGGATTGGCCGCGCTATAGCCGATCGGCTGTCCGGCATTCGCGCCGCTGGATTGACAGGGCTGGAACGCTCCGTTGGCCCATTGGCCGGCCCATCCGCAGTTGAGCCCTGAGCCGCCTGCGCCGAGACACGAAGCTGCATTGTAGTCGGGCGCGTTGCCATTGATGACGCCGGCGTTACCCATTGTCAATGCGCACGGAACAAACGCTGCACCACCAGGGCAGAATGCAAAACTCGCCGGCAGCAGGCCACCGTCCAAGTTTGCGATTTCCGTGCCGCTCGTGATGCCGTACTGGCTCAGACCATTCGACGAGATGCCGCTGAGGTTGTTGAAGTCGCCGGCCGGGAAGTGCTGGTTATACCCCTGGAGGCCGACGTAGTACGAGAAATTGCGGTTCGGCGATGCGCCGCCCGCTTCAGCGGTCAAAGCGTGATAGAAGCCCGGAGATCCGATGCCGCCCTTGAGCGTTCCGAAGCCCGGGTACGTTCCGGTCTTGATGACCTGGTTGATGAAACCGCCGAGCGTCGCGGACGAAGCGCCCGAAGGCGAACCGCCGGTATAGACTTGCAGTTCCTGTTGGCCAAGGCTCGAGAGCGAGTTGGCCTGATAGTTGTCGAACGCGCGGTTCACCGGAACGCCGTCGAACTCGTAGCCGGTCTGACCGTAGCTGGCGCCACGGATATAGAAGACCTGACCCCAACCAGCGTTACCGATATATGAGGTAACACCGGGCTGCGAGTAGATGCCCGAGTACGCTTGGTTCAAGTTGAAACCGCCGCCGCTGCCGGAGACGACCTGTTGCGTCGCGGCATTGACGGAGTAGACGTCCGCAGTGGTACCCGGCTTGACCAGGTTGCCCGCCGCGCGCGAAGTGATCTTCGCAATCGTCTTGAGTTGAGGCTGGGTCTGAAGCGAAACCGTCACGCTTTGGTCAGCGAAAACGGTGACGCCGCCTACCGTCGCAGGGGAGAATCCTTCCTTGTCGGCCGAGATCGTATACGTATCCGGCGCGAGATTCAGGAAGTTAAAACGCCCCCCGGCATCCGTCGTGGTGCTTGCGGTTTCCGAAGGCGAGCTTGCCGTGATTTTCGCGTTAGCGACCGGCTTGCCCGACGACGTATCCGTCAGCGATCCCGAAATGCCGCCCGTGGTGCCTGCCAGTGCCCATGTTCCCTGGGCAAGCAACGCAACGAGTAGCAAAACGGCCACGAACGCATGCCCGAGTCTCAGTTTTGGCATGGTTCCTCCTCTAAAGAGAGGCCTGAGTGATGTGTCGTTGCCAAGGCATAACGACATAAGTCGCGCCCGAGGCAACTAGGGGCTGATTCTTTTCACAGATTCTTAATCCTCTGGGAGCCGTCTGAGCAAAACTTTAAAAAGGAAAGGCCCCGCCGAGGCGGGGCCTTTCTTATGTAGGACCGGTTTGCCGGGACTACAGTTTGATACGCGCGTCCAGGTAGAAGTTGAACGGCGTCTTGGTGGAGTTGCCGTCAACGTTCACCGCGCCCAGAGCCGCTTGATACGGGTAGGCCAGGCCGCCTTGGATGGCTGCGCCCGGGTTGAACACGTTGCCGACCGGGGGCAGAAGACCGCCGTACACGAGCCCATACGAGCAGATGTTGCCGTTCTTCATCGTCCAGGGCTCCTTCGAGCCGCCGAAGCACGTGTTCACCACGTTTGCGAACGTGCCGACCAGCGTGACCTTCGGAGAGGCTTCGTACGAGATCTGGAGATTGCCGACGAGCTGCGTCGGCTGCACGTACTCGCCAAGTCCATCAAAGTGCTTGGAAAGAACGTTCGGCACCGGAAGCGTACCGGTGCACGACGTCGCGTCGTATCCGGCAACGCCGTTCTGACCGCCCCAGCCCGAGCCGCTCACGTTATAGCGCGGATCGTTGCCGGAGTTGCTGCCCGCGAGCGCGGAACAGGTGGTCGGGTCAACGCCGTAGTTCGACTCCGGCGAACCGTAGCGCGCGCCGGCCTGCAGTTGCAGCGAGGGCGTGATCGAGAAGCGGTCGTGCTTGTAGTTCAGCACGAGCGTCGCGAAGTACGGAGCGCCGAACGTATCGGCCGACGCGCCGACCGGACCCGGAAGCAGGTCGTACGTCGGAACGTTGTTGGCAGACACGTGGCCTTGCAGCGGCGTGTTGTAGTACGGGTTCGCGAACGCGCCCGCCGCCGAGCAATTCGCCGTCGGCGC
>JAICWY010000116.1 GCA_025934645.1 Vulcanimicrobiia bacterium | reverse complement strand
GGCATGTACGCAAAGCGTTCCAGCTCGGCGCCGCTCGCCGGATTGACGGTGACGATTAGAGCGCTCGTTGCGACCACGGACCCTGGGGCCCCGCGAAGACCTCGATCAGCCGGTCAGGCTGCAGATACGCCTTGGCGACGCGCTGCAGATCCGCAGGCGTGATGCCGGCATACCGCTGCGCGAGCGTGGCATAATAATCGAGTGGCAAATGATTCTGTGCGATGTCGAGCACTTCATCAAGTTGCCCATTTGCCGACGACTCATTCAGTAACGCCTGCGAAACCAAGCGGACCTTGGCTTCATTCAGTTCGGTCCGGGTCACCGGGGCGGTGCGCAAATGTTCGAGCTGATCGCGCACGATCGCGACGGCAGGCTCGACGTTATGCGGTGAAGCGCTCAGGAGAACTTCGAAATCACCGCGCGACGCGTCGCTCTTCATCTGCGTGCTCACGCTGTATACCAGGCCGCGTTTTTGCCTCAGCTCTTGCCAAAGGCGCGATTCGAAGAAGCCCGGGCCGCCCAGGATCTCCGAGAGGAGGTTGAATGCGTCATAATCGCGGCTCGTGCGTGCGACCGCGGGCTGCCCCAGTTCGATGAAGACTTGATTTGCGTCGGTGCCGACGTAAGCGTGGCCGGTATGCGCGGCCGGCAACGGCTGCTGCGCGATCGACGGCGCCGGCCCTTGATTTTTCCAGCTGCCGAACGCGGCCTCTACCGCCCCACGCACCTGCGCCGCATCGACGTCGCCGACGATGGCGATCGTCGTGAGGTCCGGACGCCAGTACTTTTGCGTGTAGGCGATGAGATCGTCTCGCGTGAGATTTGCGATCGTGTCTTGCGAGGCGAAACGCAGCGCGGGATCTTCGGGCGAGAGTAAATTCGAAAGGTACGCGCGATCGACCATCACACCGGAGATCGTTTGTTCGGTGTTCACGCTGTTGGAGAGTTGCGAGCGCTGCAGGGTCAGCCAGCGATCCGGAAATGCGGGATGCTCTTCGCCGTCGGCGAGAATCGCAAGCAGGGTCGGGAAGTCGCGCGCGAAGCCGTGCGCATCGAAGTGCTGCCCCAAGCTTACGCTCGCGCCGATGTCGTCGGTGGCTTTGCGCAGCTGCGTAAAATCGTAATGCTCGCTGCCGAAGTCCGCAAGCGCATCCGCGAGGCGATCTATGCCCTCTTTGCCCGGCGGCACGAACGCTGGCGATGTCGCGATGGAACCGCCGATGTAGACGGTAGGTCGATCGTGCTTCTCTTGCACGATGACCCGCAGCCCGTTGGACAACGTGAATTGCACCGGAGCCAGTTTGCTGCGTGCAGTGCTTCCTTTACGCAATTGCGACCGGATATCCGCCGGTTCCACGATCGGACCGTTGGGTACGCGGTCGCTGAAATTGTCCGTCGCCGCGGCGGTGCTCTTTTGCGAGTTCGAGCGGTTTGGTTTGTCGTTCGGCGTCAGGTGTCCGACGACGTTGGGTTTGGCCAAGTACGTTTTGGCCGCCTCGAGCAGTGTTTGCGGCGTGAGGGCGTTGAGGCGCGAATCTTCGTCGCGGTCTCGCTCGCCGACGATGCCGTACGTGTAGCCAACCAGATCGCCGTAGCCGCCGATTGAATCGGCCGAATAGACGCGTTCGGCAAGCGTTTGCAGTTTCGCGGCGCTGACCAGATCCGCGTCGAACCCGTTGGCGAGCACGCGATCCATCGTGCTTTGGAAGACCTGCTGCGCTTCCGCGCCGGTGTGTCCCGGATTGAGGACGATAAAGATGTGCATCAACCCGCCGCGCAGCTGCGTATCCGCGTTCGCTTCAATTGCAAGCGCGATATTGCTCTCCACGAGCGCTTGATAGAACGGCCCGCGCTGATTTGGAATCAGGCTCGAAAGCGTGCTGATCGCCGGTTCTCCGGGCTCGGTGTCGCCAGGAACCGCATACGAAAGGTCGAGCACTTCGAACGGAAACGGGAATTCCGCCTCGACCGTTTTGCCGGTCGCGGCGACCGGATGCTGCGCGACGTGCGCGGGCAGTTTGCGCGCCGCGATGCCGCCGAAATCTTGCTGCGCGAGTGCGAAAATCTGCGCGTGATTGACGTCGCCGGAAACGACGAGTGCGGCGTTATTGGGCGCGTACCACTCGTCGTAGTACGTGCGTAGATCTGCGACGGTGGAGGCGGCCACGTCGGATCGCGTGCCCGTGGGCGTGCGGCCCGCGGGTGAACCCGGATACGCCGCGGCGCGCACGCGCGAGAGCAAGTTGAAGAACGGCGAGCTTTCGTCGCCGTCGATCTCGTTGAGCACCGCCCGTTTCTCAATGTCCCAATCGGCCGGCCGCAGCGCAAGCCGCCGCATGCGATCCGCTTCGATTTGCAGCGCGATGCCGGCGCGATCCGCCGGCATGTCGAAGATGAAGTTCGTGTAGTCGTAGTCGGTCTGGCCGTTCATTTGGGCACCCAGGCGCGCAACGATATCGTCCAGACCGCCCGCCGAAATCTCCGGCGTGCCGCGGAACATCATGTGCTCCAGTCCATGCGCAAGACCGGTTTTTCCGGGCGTCTCGTAGAGCGAACCGAAACGGTACCATACCGTCGTGTGCACGACCGGCGCGACGCGATCTTCCACGACGATAACGCGCAGGCCGTTGTGCAGCGTGGTCTGATAGACGCCGCGATCGCCGATGCCGGAGGTCGCGTCTTGCGCGCGCAGCGCAGGCGGAGCGGCGAGCGCGAGCGCGCAGGCGAGGGCGGCAATCAGCAGGCGTTTCAAGAAGGTCCTCCGGTGTCTTACGAGGCGGCGATTGAGTCTAGCGCGGGCCGAAGATCCGCCAGATCCACGCCCGCACGCTGCGCGAGCCGCAGCAGTATTTGCTCTTGCAACTCCTGGTGATAGAGCAGGCGTGAAATCGTTGCGTGGTCGGCTTCTGCGCGCAATTCGTCGTGCTCCGTTTGCTGGCGCTGCGCGACCGCGATGACGAAAATGAGAATCAGCTGGATGACGTTGGAACACGTGAGCAGGAACACGAATGGAAACGGATCCCAGTGGGTGATCGTTCCGACGGCCAGCCAAACGATCTGCACGACGATCGCCAGCATCAGCGCCGCGGGCGCCCCCGTCAGATCGGCAATGCGCCGGCAAAAACGCTCCGTTCCGGAGAGCCGGTCGGCCTGCATGTCGTTGGCGTTGGCGGCGAGCGGATGATCTTCGATGTCGTGCGGCGGGAGCGCGGCGGCCGCCGCTTGCGAAACGCTCATGCGTCCTCCTCTAGGAATGCGGTAATCCCAAATAATACCGTGCAGTCTCTTCGACCGCGGCGTACGGTAGACACCCGATCAATTCCGAACGCACCACGCCGGCGCCCGCCTCGGCCGCCATTTCGCGAATCAGCTCCACTATGCGGTAGAGCGGCGTCGCGCGGTAGTCCGTGACGTTGAGCGAGACTTGGACCAGCGAGTCGGAAAGGCGCAAGCCGAGCGCCTTGAGTGTGCGAAGGCCGCCGTCGCGCTCCCGCAGCCGCCGCGCAATGCGCTTGGCCACGGCGAGGTCCCCGGTGTCGAGTTCGACGTTAAAGGCGATCAGAATCGCCCGGGCGCCCACGGCGATCGCGCCGGCGCTGGCGTGCTTCGCGACGTCGCCGAAGTCGGGCCGCCAATCGGGCAGCTCGAACCGCGCGTCCAAGCCTTCGAATTGCCCCTGGCGCACGTTGGCCAGATTTCGGCGCAGCGGCGTTGCGGCGGCTTCGCCATATAAGAATGAAGGCACGCGCAGGCGCTCCCAGATTGCTTGAGCCGTCTCGCGGGCCAAGCGCACCGCGTCTGCCATCGCGGCCTCGCGCAGCGGAATGAACGGCAGCACGTCGAGCGCGCCGATGCGCGGATGCACGCCGGCATGCCCGCGCAGATCGACGCGTTCACAGGTTACAGCGGCGAGCGCAATCGCGGCTTCGCGCAATTGCTCGTAGCCGCCGGCCATTGTGAGCACGCTGCGATTGTGCACCGGATCGCTCGTGCGGTGCACGACGCGCGCTCCCGCGCGTTCGACGGCGTCCACGCAAGCGTCGATGATGGAAAGGTCGCGGCCCTCGGAGATGTTGGGGACCGACTCTAGCAGCATGCCTGCGAGATAGCCGCGGCGATGTCGGGGCAATTCTGCGGCGTGTAGAGCGTGCGATAGCCGAGTTTGTTCGCTTCCGCGATGCGGCGCGACGCGGCGTTTACGCTTCGGACCTCTCCCGACAAACCGAGTTCGCCGAATGCGACTGCGTCGTGCGCGAGGGCGCGGTTGCGGAAAGAAGATGCGATCGCAAGCGCGATGCCGAGATCGGCGGCCGGTTCGTTGATTCGCAAACCGCCGGCCACGGACGCATAAATATCGTGCGCGCCCAGGTGCAATCCCGCGCGGCGCTCCAGCACGGCGATGATCATTGCAAGACGCGCTTGATCGACGTTGTTCGCAAGGCGCCGCGGCGTACCGTAACTGGTTTCGCCGACCAGCGCTTGCACTTCAACCAGCACGGGGCGCGAGCCGACGATGCTGGCGACGATGCACGATCCCGCGCGCGCTTCGGCGGCGCCTTCATCGCGGCGCAGAAAGACTTCGGACGGATTGCCGACTTCGTGC
>JAICWY010000073.1 GCA_025934645.1 Vulcanimicrobiia bacterium | reverse complement strand
TGCTGGGAGCTCTTCGCCGCCCAGCCGCAGGAGTATCGCGACGAAGTGCTGCCGCCCGACGTTACCGCGCGCATGTCGATCGAAGCGGCGGCGACGTTTGGATGGGAGCGCTGGATCGGCACGCGCGGCTTCGCGTTCGGCATCGACCATTTCGGCACATCTGCGCCTGCCGCCGAGATCGCAAAAGCGTACGGATTTACGCCGGAGAATATCGCGCAAGTCGCGCAAGAACATTTTGCAACGGTTCGCCGCTAGGGAGAGATATGGAAAAAAATCAATTGAAACAATTGCTCGATGCCGGCCAAAGCGTGTGGCTGGACAACCTGCGCCGCGGGATGTTCGCATCCGGCGAGCTGCAGGGACTCATCGACAAAGGCCTGCGCGGCATGACCAGCAACCCGACAATCTTCGAGAAGGCGATCGGCACGGGCAACGATTACGACGAGCAATTGCGCGGGCTGCTGGACAAGAAGACCGATGCGAGCGCGCTCTTTTGGGAACTCGCCGTGCAAGATATTCAGAGCGCCTGCGATCTCTTCCGCCCGGTTTTCGATCAGTCGGGCGGCAACGACGGGTTCGTAAGTTTGGAAGTCTCGCCGCTGCTCGCGCACGACACGCAGGGCACGGCCGAGATGGCAAAAGAGCTTTGGAAGCGCGTGAACCGCCCCAATCTTATGGTGAAGATTCCCGGCACGAACGAGGGCGTTCCGGCGATTGAAGAATGCATCGCCGAAGGCATCAATATCAACGTTACGCTGATCTTCGCGATCGAGTTTTACGAAAAGACGACGCGCGCGTTCATCCGCGGCCTTCAGCGGCGCGCTGAAAAGGGTTTGGACGTTAGCAAGATACGTTCGGTCAACAGCGTGTTCGTGAGCCGCATCGATACGGCGGTCGACAAGATCATTCAGTCGCGGATCGACAAAGGCGAAAAGCAGCTCGAGAGTCTGCTCGGGAAAGCCGGCACGGCGAACCTGAAATTGACGTACCAAAAATTCTTGGAGATATTCAACGAACCCGAGTGGAAAGTGCTCGAAGCCAAAGGCGCACGCGTGCAGCGGCCGCTGTGGGCGTCCACGTCGACCAAGAATCCTAAGTACTTCGACTTGATGTACGTCGAACCGGTCATCGGCAGAGATACCGTTAATACGATGCCGCCGCAGACGCTCGACGCGCTGCTCGACCACGGCAACGTGCAGCGCGATACGGTGCTGCTCGACGTGGACGACGCCAAAGCCACGATGAACGCGCTTGCGGAAAACAAGATTTCGCTTTTCGATGTGACGCATCAGCTGCAGGTCGAAGGCGTGAGTTCGTTCAGCGACTCCTTTGCCGCACTTCTCGGCGCGATCGTCTATAAGACGAATCAGCTGCGCACGGGCACAACAGAACGCGTAGAACTGCCGGAAGGCACGGGCGAGGTAGCCGTCGGCGATGACTTTCTGAAACGGCTCTGGGCGAAAGACGCCACGCTGTGGTCATCGGAGGCCGCGCACGCGGACATTATTAAACACGCTCTGGGATGGCTGGACATTCCGCAAAAGATGCTCGAATCGGTTGCGAACCTCCAGAGTTTCGCCAAAGAAGTCGCAGCGGAGTACTCGCACGCTGTGGTGCTGGGCATGGGCGGCAGTTCGTTGGCGCCCGACATCATGCGCGCAACGTTCGGAAAGATCGAAGGCTATCCGCAACTGCACGTGCTCGACTCGACCGACCCGGAGCAGATCCGCGCTCTTGACGAGCAGATCGACGTCGCCGACACGCTCTTCATCGTCGCAAGCAAGAGCGGCACGACGACCGAACCCGACGCATTCTACCGGTACTTCTGCGATCGCGTGAGCAAAACGGTGGGCGCAAACAAATGCGGCCGTCAATTCGTCGCTATCACCGATCCCGGAACGGAACTCGAAACGGAAGCGAAGGAGCAAGGCTTCCGCGCGTGCTTCCTCAACGATCCGAACATCGGCGGCCGGTACTCCGCGCTCTCCTTCTTCGGCATCGTGCCGGCGGCGGTTGCGGGCTACAACATCAATCTGCTGCTCGACCGCGGCCTGGGCTCCATGGCGGCCAACGACAAGGGCGTCACCGCAAAATCGGCGCCCGGCGTACGCTTCGGCAGCGCGCTCGGAACGCTGGCAAAGAACGGCCGCAACAAACTCACGATCGTAACCCACCCGTCCATCGAAGCCTTTGGCGCCTGGGCGGAGCAGCTCATCGCCGAGTCCACGGGTAAAATGGGCAAAGGCATTCTTCCGGTCGAAGGCGAGCCGCTCGGCGATCCCGCCGACTACGCGAACGACCGCGTCTTCGTCTACGTAGGCTCGAACTTACCGGACGCAGATGCCGCAACCGCCGAAAAACTCAAAGCGCTCGAAGCCGCAGGCCATCCCGTTATCCGTCTTGCGATGAACGACCAATACGACATCGGCGAACAATTCTATCTGTGGGAGATCGCCACGGCAACCGCCGGCGCGATTCTCCAGATCGACGCATTCGACCAGCCCAACGTTCAAGAATCCAAAGACAACACGAAAGCCTTGCTCGCCGAATATAAGTCCAAAGGCAGCTTCGAAGAACCAAACGCCTCGCTCACGACGGCCGCGATGGACATCACCTTCCTTTCGGGCAGCAAACAAATCACGGGAAGCGACGCTACCTCGGCTCTCTCCGGCGTCTTCAACCAAATCAAACCGGGCGACTACGTCGCATTCTGCGCTTACATCGACCGCGACGAAGAAAATATCGCGGCCTTGAACGAAATGCGCCTCAAAGTTCGCGACGCGAAGAAGTGCGCCACAACGGTCGGCTTCGGCCCGCGCTTTTTACATTCGACCGGCCAAGAACACAAAGGCGGCCCCGACACCGGCATCTTCGTCCAAATCACCGCGGACGCGCCTTTCGATCTCCAAATCCCGGGCATGCAGGTCGGTTTCAAAACACTCATCGCCGCCCAAGCGCTCGGCGATCTGCAATCCCTCGACAAACGCAACCGCCGCGGCCTGCGCGTCCACTTAAAGGGCGACGTCACATCAGGCCTCAAAGCTCTGAGCGACGCAATCGACGACGCCCTAACCGCAAAGGCGTAGCATACTCCAAGTGCCGGCGGGCACTGCGTTCGGCTGGGGAGGCTCCGAATTTTTCGGCCGCACAGGATGTGCGTTACAAAACTTGTTATCCGAAAAATTTGGCGCAGCGGCAAATTTTTCACGATGAAAAATTTGACGCGGCTCCCCAGACGAACGCAGTGCCCGCCGGCACGGGCGCCACACTTGGCAACAGAAACTTAGGAGACTAGAGTGCAATTAGGAATGGTCGGTCTGGGCCGTATGGGCGCGAACATGACGGAGCGCTTGATGAACGGCGGCCACAGCGTCGTCGTCTACGATCGCAGCGCTGACGCGGTCGCCGCAACAGCTGCGAAAGGCGCAACCGGCGCAACGTCGCTAGCGGACCTGGTCTCGAAGCTGACGGGGACGCCGAAGATCGTCTGGATTATGGTGCCGTCAGGCAAACCGACCGACGACACGATCGACGAACTCATCGCGCTTCTGGGCAGCGGCGATGTAATCGTCGACGGCGGCAACACGAATTGGAAGGAAGGCCTGGCCGCATACGAGCGCTGCAAAGCCAAAGGCGTCTCGCTGGTAGACGCCGGGACGAGCGGCGGCGTGTGGGGACTGAAGGAAGGCTACTGCCTGATGGTCGGCGGCGACGATGAAAAGGTGAAAGCCTGCGAGCCGATCTTCCTGACGCTCGCGCCGGAGGGCGGATACGCGCACGTCGGTCCGGCCGGCGCAGGGCACTTCTCGAAGATGGTGCACAACGGCATCGAGTACGGCCTTATGCAAGCCTACGGCGAGGGCTTCGAGATTTTGCGCGCTTCGCAATTCAAGTTCGATCTCAAGCAGCTCGCATCGATCTGGCGGTACGGCAGCGTGATCCGTTCCTGGCTGCTCGACCTGGCGTATCTCGCGTTCCAGGAAGATCCGGATCTCGAAAAGATCCGCGGTTGGGTGGACGACACGGGCGAAGGCCGCTGGACGGTGCAGGCGGCGATCGACGAGAACATTCCGGCGCCTGCGATCACACTCGCGCTCATGTCGCGCTTCGTCTCACGCCAAGATGAGTCGTACAGCGCCAAAGTTATCGCGGCGCTGCGCAATCAGTTCGGCGGACACGCCGTGAAAGCGGAAAAATAAGAGGCACATGGCCACAAGTTCCACGCTCACGGCCGGCAACGGTCAAGCGCAAGTCTCGGTCAATCCGCTGCGCCAGGGCATTTCGAGCTCGCGCATCTCGCAGCCGAGCACGATCGTCTTCTTCGGTGCCAGCGGTGACTTGTTCAAGCGCATGCTCATGCCGGCGATCTACAATCTGCGGCTCGAAGACATTCTGCCGGCGAACTTCGGGCTTATCGGTTTTGCGCGCACGGAGTACACGGACGAGCAATTCCGCGACTATTGCAAGCAGTGCGTGAACGAGTTCTCACGTTCGGGTCCCATAAAAGAATCGCTCTGGAACGATCTCGCGCAGCGCATCAGCTACATCACCGCCGATTTCAACGACACGAGCCACTTCGAGGCGCTCAAGAAACGGCTGGACGAATATCAACAGCAGTTCGGCGCCGGTCAGAACCGTCTGTTCTACCTGGCGACGCCGCCGTCGGTCTTTCCGAAGATTATCGCGCAGATAAAGAATGCAGGTTTAGAGCCGGCGAGCAATCCCGGCGGTTGGAGCCGCATTATCGTCGAGAAACCCTTCGGCACGGATCTTGCGTCGGCGCGCGCGCTACAGACGGAAGTCGAGAAAGTCTTCAACGAGAGCCAAGTCTACCGCATCGATCATTACCTGGGCAAAGAGACGGTGCAGGACATCATGGCGCTGCGCTTCGCAAACACCATCTTCGAGCCGATTTGGACGCGAAACTACATCGAGTCGGTGCAGATTACGGCGGCTGAAACGCTCGGCGTAGAAGGTCGCGGAGGCTATTACGATAACGCCGGCGCGCTGCGCGACATGATCCAAAACCACGTCCTCAATCTGCTCGCGCTGGTCGCGATGGAGCCGCCTGCGAGCTCCGACGCCGATGCAATCCGCAACGAAAAATCGAAAGTCTTCTCCGCGATTCAACCGCCGCTCCCCGAAGAGGTCTTCCAAATGAGCGCGCGCGGTCAGTACGACGCGGGGACGATCGAAGGCAAGCCGGTCCCCGCGTACCGGACGGAGCCCGACGTGCGTCCTGATTCCAACACCGAAACGTACGCCGCGCTCAAACTGCAAATCAACAATTGGCGTTGGGCGGGCGTTCCGTTCTACGTACGCAGCGGCAAACGTCTTGCGCGAAAGGTCTCGGAGATCGCGATCACGTTCAATGCGATTCCCCACCGCCTTTTCGGTGAAGTCAGCGACACTATCGAACGCAATGTCCTCGTCATCAAGATCCAGCCGGACGAAGGCATCTCGCTGCGCTTCAACGCCAAAGTCCCGGGACAGAAAAACCATATCCGCAGCGTGACGATGGACTTCAACTACGGCACAGGCTTCGGCATGCAGTCGGCGCCTGCGTACGAACGGCTGATCGCCGACGCGATACGCGGCGATGCTACGCTCTTCACGCGCTGGGATGCCGTGGAACGCGCATGGGAGATCGTCATGCCGGTGCTCGAGGTCTGGCAGTCGATTAAAGATCGCACGTTCCCGAACTACGCGGCCGGTAGCGAAGGCCCCGACACGGCGACGGCGCTAAATCCGGGGTGGCGTCCGCTGTAATGAGCACGGTGGACGTTGAATCGCTGCTCGGAGAGCTCGCGGAACAGCGCAAGGACCGCGCGGGCATTTCGACTACCACGCTAAACGTCGTCGCGTTCGTGGAGGAGGACGAAGCGTTCTTGGAACGCCTCACCGAGCGCACGAATCAACTCGCCGAGCGGCATGCCGCGCGCACGGTGCTGCTCGTTTCCTCGCACAAAGTCACCTCTCACACGGTGCACAGCCGGTGCAACGAGGTCGAAAATACGCTACTGACGCATTCCGAGCAGCTCCAGATCGGCGTCTCGGGCGTAGGCGGCGCCGAGTTGCGCTCGATCGCTCACGCGCTGACGATTCCCAACGTGCGCACGGTGCTGCTGTGGGGCGGCCGCCATATCGCGGACGAACGGTTTACGCTGCTGGCGGAATTGGCGAATGTCGCCGTGATATTCAGTTCGGCAACCAGCGATCCGCTGCAGATGCTGCGCGAATTGGTCGCGCTGCAACACACGCCTCCGGCGGAGCGCGTTCGCGACATCGCATACCTCCGGCTCAATCCCTGGCAAGATCTTATCGCGCAGTTTTTCGACGACGACGAGTTGACCGAAGAGCTCACGACCATTTCGCGTGTCGAAGTCGTCTGCGGATCGGCGCCCGAGGCATACTACTTGGTGGGCTGGCTCGCCAGCCGGCTGCACTGGGACCCCTGCGGACCGCGCGAGTTCTGCAACGCAGCCGGCGCGCGGATCGAGATCGACGTGCGCATCGAAGGCGCGCCGCGGCGCGTGCGCAGCGTCTCGCTGCACTCGGCCCAATGTGTCTTTGGCGCGGCGGTTGAAAACGAAGCCGAAGAACTCGTGTGTCTAACGGTCGAAGGCCGGAAACACCGTCCGCAACGCTGTTTGCCGCTGCACGACGTCGACATGATCGCGCTCGTCGAGCGTGCGATCTTCGCCGATGTGGACAGCGAGGTTTACGCGCAAACGCTCGCAATGGCGGGGCGCGTTTTGGAACAGGAGGCGCCGTGATCGATCGCACCCTCGGCGACTTGCACGTCTTCGAAACGCCCGAAGAGGTCGCGGCAGGCGTCGCCGACGCGTTCGTAGCGGACGCAGAACGTGCGGTCCAGGATCGCGGCGCGTTCTTCGTCGCGCTCGCGGGCGGATCGACGCCGAAAGCCGCATATGCGCTGCTCGCTCAAACGCCGCGCGATCAGAGAGTGGATTGGCGCCACGTGCACGTCTATTTCGGCGACGAACGCTGCGTCGCTCCCGATAGCGCCGAATCGAACTATAACATGGCGCGTGAAGCGTTGCTCTCGCGAGTACCCGTGCCGGAAGAGAACGTCCACCGCATGCGCGGCGAAGACGATCCCGAGCAAGCCGCGCGCGCTTACGCAAGCCAACTCGTGCAGGCAATGGGCGACACGCCGGTTTTCGATCTGATCATGCTCGGCATGGGCACCGACGCGCACACCGCTTCGCTCTTTCCCGGCAGCGATCCACAGACCGACGAAGACCGGCTCGTGCGCGCGGTTTACGTGGAGAAACTTTCGGCGCACCGCATCACGCTCACACCGCGTGTGCTCAACAACGCGCGCCACGTCCTGGTAGCCACCGAAGGATTGCCGAAGGCGCCGGCGCTCTATGCCGTGCGCTGCGGCCCGTACGATCCGGTCGAGCGTCCCATCCAGGTGCTCGCGCCGCGCAGCGGCACGCTGAGTTGGTACGTGGACAGAAAAGCCGCCGCCGAACTTCCATCGAAATAGCGCGCATGCGCCGCGCATCTTTTGCCGACGCGTCGCCCGACGCGGCGGCCGCAGCGTTCAACCGCATCTTCACAGGGTATCTGCGCCCGATGTCCTTCACGCCCGAGCAATTGGAGCTGCACGTGGAGCTGAACGATATCCGGACTTCCCGTTCGCCGCTGTGGTACGACGATGGCGGAAACGTTATCGCCGCGGCGATGCTTGGCGTCCGCGGCGCGCGCACGTGGATCGGCGGGTTCGGCGTCGCGCCGGAGTACCGCGGCTCCGGCTATGCCAAACAGCTCCTGGCGCACATAGTGGACGAGGCGCGCTCTTGCGGCGCGGCAGAGATGTCGCTCGAGGTGCTTTCGGAAAATGCGCCGGCGATTTCGCTCTACAAGACCGCCGGCTTCCGCACGGCGCGCACGCTGCGTTCGTTTTTCCGTGAAAGTCCCGAAGCGGAGATGCCGCCCGGCTACCGGTACGAGGACCCGGACCTCTTCGTCGATCTTCCCGACGAAGCGCGGCCGTGTTGGCAGCGCGAACCGCAAACCATCCATCACGGCGCCGTTACGACGGCCGTTGCCGGACCGGAGGGAGCGTATGCCGTGTACCGTTGGAATGCGCAGCGCGCGCAGCTATTTAAGCTGCGCGCGCATTCGGGGGAACAGCTCGACTCGCTTACGCGCGCCGTCGCTGCCGATCGCTCCATCTCGGGATTGTTGCTGGTGAATGAACCGGCGGAGAGTCCTATTGCAAAGTACGCCGCCGCCGGCGGATGGAGCGAACCTTTTTCTCAGTACGAGATGCGGCTGACGCTCTAATCCTTACAAGTTACGTGCGTCGCGTTTGAGCCTGTCGACGCCGGCCTTCGCCTCCTGCTCGACTTCGTTGACCACCGAGCCGGCCTTCTCTCCGCCGGTCATGGTGTCGCCGAACTCGGCGCGCTTCTGCCGTTCCATCTCGGCGCCGCCGCGGTGCACGCCTTCCTTGACCGTGTCGCCGATGTTTTTCGCGGTTTTCTCAAGATCGTTTGCCATGGCGCAGATGTACCCGCCGCGCCCACGGCCGCTAACGTAGCGGGCGTTTGTTCCAGCGCTCTAATTCACGCATGTAGAGTACCGCGCTGCGCTCCTGCAATTTCTCTGCGGAAACCTTGGAGAGGCGCACGCGGTTGACAGTGGTTTCTTTATCTTTCATTGTTTTTGTGCTCCTTCTCCCGTATTCGAAGTAGTAACGTTGTTTGCACTAAGAATAGTTCCGGTCGCTCGCTGCAATTCTACTACGGCTTTGTTGAGATTTGTCTGAGCGGCCACTTCCCGTCCGCGATTATCCGCGAGTTCGATCTCGCGCTGCAGCACCAAAAACGTCGTCGACTCACCCGCGCGGAAACGGCGTTCTTCACTTGCCAGCACCTGCTGCGAAGATTCACGCGCGGTGCGCGCGGCGATGAGCTGCGCCTGCGCGCTTTGGTAAACTTGCAGAGCGTTACGGACGTCCATGGCGACCTGCTGAATCGTCGAGGCTTCCTGAATCTGCGCGACGTGCTGCTGCTCTCGAGCTGCGGCGAGGTCGGCTTTGGCGGTATGGTTGCCGATGGGGAAGACCATCTGCAATCCGGCGGTATACGTGGGGAATTTGTTCGAGAGCAGATTCTTGATCGACTGATTCAAGCCGCCCGACAGATACGACGGAACCGACGTGTTGCTCACCGGCAGCGCGGGAATCTGCTGCGCCGGCGGCAGTGTTTGGTTCACTGCGCCAATGAGTTGATTGATGGCCACGACCTGCTGCGCGCTGCTTTGAAAAAACTCGCCCGGCGGAAGGACGGTGCCCGCGAAGCCGTTGCTGGTATAGCCGAGCTGCAGATTTACCTGCGGATTTGTCTGATTTTCAGCGTACCGCACGTTGACCGCCGCAGCCTGAAGCTGGTCGCGAAGCTGGGCAATCTCGGGCCGGTTGCGAAGTGCCTGCTGCACGAGATCGGCCAGCGAAGGCTCTTGTGGGACCTGTAGCACGGGCGAAGTCGGAACCAGATTCGCATTCCATATCGGATCGTTCGGATTGCTCGTCAGCGCTGATTTGAGCGCGTTCTGCAGCATCGCGACATTCTGCAGCGCGGAATACACGTTCTGCTGGAAGACCGCTACCTGCGCGTTAACCTGCACGACGTCTATCGGTGCGCTGGCGCCGCGGCGCGCGAGCCGCACGTTGCTGTGCTGTTGCGCGATGGTGTCTTTGAGCGCTTCCTCTTGGATCGCGACGTTGCGCCAGGCGGCGACTAAATCCCAGTAGGTGTTCTGCACGTTCGAGATCGTGGTCGAAATCGTGCCGAGATTTTGCGCGGTCACGGTCTGCTCGTTGATCTGCGCGAGCTGGAGCGCTCGCGTCGCGGCGTTTACGCCCCTGTTACGCGAAAGCGGCTGGGTGAAGTTCACCGAGAAGATCGTCGGATAATACGGATCGAACGTATTGATCGAGGTATTGTTGAAGGTTTGGTTCCCGGACACCGACACGTTGTACTGTTGCCCGGCCTGCGTCATGCCTTGCACGCCTGCATTTACGGAAGCCGTTTTCTGGACGATCGGTCCGAAGTTCGGACCCGCGAAGAACGCGTTCTGC
>JAICWY010000086.1 GCA_025934645.1 Vulcanimicrobiia bacterium | reverse complement strand
TCTGCGCGCTTTTCGCACTTGCATTTGCCGCGCCGGCAAGCGCCGCACAACAGCGGCAAACCGGCGCCTTCGCGCTCTACCACGGCACACCCAAACTGGTCTCGGACGTTTCGCTGGTCGGCAGCAACGAGCTCGACATCGCGCAGTATGCGATAGGCTCGCGCACGCCGGTTCTGCACTATGTGCGCACTGAAGGGGAACCGCTGCACCTGATTCTAGTGCGCGATGATTTCCGCGCATTCAGCCACGTGCATCCATCCTATGCAGGGAACGGCCACTATCGCGTCCGCGTCGCGCTCGACGCAGGTCACCGGTTTTACGCGTTCGTCGCCTCGCGGCCCATGGGCGATCCGCCACAAGTGTTCCGCTTCACGTTACAGGCCGGCGCGCCGCCGCATCACGTCGACACGAGCCTGGAAGCGCCCTCACGTGCGGGTAACGCGGGCCCGTACCGCATCTCGCTGAGCGCAGACCGGCTGCCTGCGGGGATGGCGAAATCGATCGGTGTGAAGATTATGCGCGCCGGCCGGACGGTATCGCTAACGCCGTTTCAAGGCGCGGCCGCCCATATGATGTTCATCGACCCGCAATCGCTGCAGTACGTGCACGTGGACGCGCACGCGCAGGACGCGGGGCGGATCGTTCTGCACGTGCCGGCGTTGCCACGCGGCATCTACCGCATGTGGTTGCAGTTCCGACCCGGGAGCGGAATTCTAACGGTGCCGTTTACGCTCGCCGCGCAATAGCGCCGCCGACCTGCTTGGCGCCAATGGCGAGGAAAAACACGATCGTCGCAAGCAGCACGATCGTCGCGCCACTGGAGCTTCGCAGATAATACGAGGCGTACAATCCGCCTACGGAGCAGATCGCGCCAAAGAAAATCGAGATCGCCATCATGCGCGCGAACCGTTGGGTGAGCTGATACGCCGCTGCCGCCGGGGTTACGAGCAGCGCCGCCACGAGCACGATGCCGACGGCTTGCAACGAGATGATGATCGTGAGAGCGAGCAACACCAGCAACACGTACTCGACGAGCGGCGCATTAATGCCGCTGGCCTGCGCCACGACCGGGTCGAACGAGGTGTAGAGCAGCGCTCGGAACATGACGGCCGTTACGACCGCGACCAGCAAGCCGAGACCGACGATGGTGAGCACATCCCGCCCGTTGACCGAAAGTATATCGCCGAACAAGAAGCTTTGCAGATCGATCGAGTAGCTGCGCTGGCGGCTCATTAAAAAGATGCCCAGCGCAAACGCGCCGGTAAACAGGACGCCGATGGCGGTGTCGAGCGCGACGCGCCCCCGGCGGTGTACGAAGCCGATGCCCAGCGCCGTCAGTATCGCGACGATGCCCGCACCGACGTAGTAGTCGGCACCGCGCAGATACGCGATGACGATGCCGGCAAACGATGCGTGCGCGATGCCGTCGCCGATGAACGAGAGTCGGCGCAGGATAACGTACGTGCCCATCGCCGAGCAGAGCACGCCGACCAGCAACGCCGTAACGAAGGCGCGCTGCATGAACGCGTAGTGGAATGGATCGAGAATGTGCTGCATTTAATCCGTTCGCAGATGTCCGTGTACGTGCGCGTGCTCGCGAATGCCGGCGTAGGTGCCGGATTCCAGCACTTCGTCCGGCGTTCCAATCGCCAGTACGCGGCGGTCGAGCACCATTAAGCGGTCGAACCAATCGCCGGCGCGATCGAGGTCGTGCGTGGTCATGATCACCGGCATGCCGGTCGCAACGAGTTCACGCACGACGACGCGCAGCGCTTCTTCCGTCGATGCATCAACGCCCGTTGTCGGTTCGTCCAGCAGCAACACTTGCGGCTCTTGCGCGATCGCACGCGCCATAAACGCGCGCTGCTGCTGTCCGCCGGAAAGTGCGGAGATATGCCGGCGCGCAAGGTCGCGCATCTTCACGAGATCGAGCGCGCGCCAAACCGCTGCTTTATCGTGCGCGCCGAATCGTCCGAACAAACCAAGGCGTGGAAAGCGCCCCATCGCCACAACGTCCCAAACGGTCGCGGGGAAGGTCCAGTCTACCGCTTCGATTTGCGGCACGTACGCAATCGTTCCGGGCTTGAGCGCGCGCGGCGCTTTGCCGAGGACGCCGATCGTGCCGGATTGCGGCTGCAGCAGCCCCGCTATTGCTTTAAGAAACGTGGATTTCCCCGAGCCGTTCGGCCCGACGATGCCCAGCGCTTCGCCGCAACAGACGGTCGCCGTGGCGCCATTTAACGCCGTGACGCTGTCGTACCGCACGACCAGGTCCCGGACAACAACCGCTTCTTTCACTTGAGCGCGTTCACGATCACGCCGGTGTCGTAGCGCAGCATGCTGATGTAGTTGCTCACGCGGGGGTCTTGGCCGACCGAATCATCGTACAAATTACTGACGACGGAGATCCCCGCGCTTTTCGCAAGCGTGTCGGCCAGTTTCGCGCTATACTCCGGTTCCGAGAACACCGCGCGAACGTGGTGCGCCTTCGCCAGATCGACGAGCTGTCCGATATAGGCCGGATTCGGATCTTGGCCCGGCGAGAGTTCGATCACGCCGACCGTCGTAATGCCGAAGCGCCGGTTGTAGTAGTCGAACGCGTTGTGGAAGATGATCATCGCGCGTTTGTGCGGCGGGATAGTCGCTATCTGCTTCCCGATCCACTGCTGCAGCGCAGTCAACTTTGCATCGTATGCGGCGGCGTTGTGCGCGTACTCGGTCTTATGCGTGGGGTCGATTGCGGTCATCGCCGTTTGAATCTTCGCGACATAGCTGCGTGCCAGCACCGGGTCCATCCAGAGATGCGGATTGTTGTCGATGTGGGGCAGCCCATCGGAGAGCACGACGATGCGTTTGTTCTGCGCGCCCGCATTTCTAATCGTGCGGCCGAGCCAGGCGTCGATGCCCGTGCCGTTTTCGACAACGAGCGCCGCATCACTAAGCGTGGCAATGTCTTGAGGCGCGGGTTGATAATCTTCGGGCGATGCACCGACCGGCACGAGGTTCTGCACGCTCACGCGATCGCCGCCGACGCCTTCGACGAACGAGTTCAATGTGGAGAATGTGGTGACGACTTGGATTTTGCCGCCGGCCGCTGTGCTGTTGCCGGCGTTCTGAGAGCCACCGGCGCAGCCCGCGAATGCCAATGCCAATGCGAATGCGGCGATGCGCTTCATTTGCATGCCGCGCACCGCCCGAAAAATTCCATCGCGTGGTCGTCGAGTTCAAAGCCGTGATGGGTGCGCAGCTCGCCCGCGAAGCTCTCCATCGCCTCGCACGCGACCTCTTCCACCTTGCCGCATTTGCGGCAGATGGCGTGATGGTGGTGCGTCGGGGCGCAGCTGACGTACGTGGACTCGCCGTGCTCGTCCACGCGCTGGCTCACCTCGCGCTTGGTCTCCAGCAGGCCGAGCGTACGGTAGACGGTTGAGAGCGCGACCTTCGAGCGCGACTTTCGTAAAAGGGCGTAGATCTCGGCCGCAGACAAATAGCGGCGCTCTTTGCGAAGAAGCGCGGTTATCTGCTCACGGGGCCTAGTTGAGTACTCCGTCCGCATGCGGCCCTAATTTGCGAACGATTAGCAAAATCATTCTCAAATTTACAAATCGACTCAAGCCTTTGACAGGGGTCTCCCACGGGCCGTATAATCCTCGGCGTTGCCCCGCGAAGCATCCTGTGGGGATGTAGCTCAGCTGGTAGAGCACTTGCTTCGCATGTAAGGGGTCAGGAGTTCGAGTCTCCTCATCTCCACCAATTAAAAACCCGCGCCGCTGCTAGCGAATCGCGGGTTTTTCTTCCTCTCGTGCGCGACAAGCAACGAGGGTGTCACGATCATTTGAGGTGGCCAATCGTGCGTGCTAGCGGCTTATCGAGGGAAAGGCCGCTCGCGTCCGAAGTCCGATCCTATGGGTGAATTCGCAGACCGGCCGGTTTGTTAGTGGGTCGCGGAATGACGGTGCAGCCGCGGCGGCTCAACGCCGTTTCTCGGTAAGCGCGACGATGGAAATAGCTACGGGATAAAGGCTGCGAACAACGCCCATGGGAGAACACCAATGTTGGAACACCGCGTTGCGGCTGGGCCGATTGACGCTCACCATGGAGGTCTACGCATGCGATTTTTTTGTGCGTTCCAGACAGTGGCCCTGGGCTTGGGTCTATGCCTTGCTCCGATCCCCGCCGGCGCGAGCCGCGCGGCCCTCACCAACTACGGCGGGTCCCTAACCTACACGACGGCCATAGCGCCGGGCCGCGACGGCAACATCTGGTTCACCGAATACGCTGGTGCCATCGGAAAGATCACGCCGTCCGGGAAAGTGACAGAGTACGGCGGGTCACTCGACTCTCCGGATGGGATCGCTGCCGGTCCCGACGGCAACATGTGGTTCGTCGAGCAGGGCAACGGTGACGTTGGAAAGATCACGCGGAAGGGCGTCATCACGCGGTACGCTACCGGCGCGGAAGATCCGGGTTCGATCGCCGCCGGCCCCGACGGCAACATGTGGTTCACCGACGACAATCACAACAAGATCGGCAAGATCACACCGGCGGGCTCCGTGACGGAATACGGCGGTAGGATCCAGAGTCCCAACAGCATCACTCGTGGCCCCGACGGCAACATGTGGTTCACCGAGAAGGGACAGATCGGAAAGATCACGCCCGCTGGAAAGATTACGGAATACGGCGGCACCCTCGATTCGCCCGACAAGATCGCACTCGGTCCGGATCATCGGCTGTGGTTCGTCAAATGGGGCCGTGGACGCATTGGAGCCATCTCGACCAACGGCAAGGTGACGCTCTACGGTCAAAATCTCGATTGGGTGCGGAGTATCACCGCAGGCGCGGACGGCAACCTCTGGTTCACCCAAGAGACGACGCTCGACCTCGGGGGCGTCGTCACGATGGACAGCAAAATCGGAAAAATCACGCCTTCGGGCAAAATCTCGCTTTACGCGGGCCCTCAGGCGGCGGCGGAAATCACGCTCGGACCTGAAAAGAATTTGTGGTTCATCGACGAGGGGTACAGCCGCAAGGGCAAGCACGGAATGATCGGCAAGTTCGTGCCGGCGCTCGCCGTTGCCATTGCTCCAGCCGCCCCGGTCGTTGCCGGAAGCGCCGCCGACAATGCGAATCTTGCATCGATCCTCCATCGCGTGATCCCTGCTGCCGGGTCGAGGTATGCATCGTTGCGCGGTGCACTCGTGAGCCAAGGCGACGCTGCGAACGTCTACGCTCCGAATAAGGCTCTGAATACGCTGTGTGGAGTCTGCGCTTTCGCGGACGAGTTCGGCAACGAATCGTATCACGAAGTCTGGACCTTCACTCTCACATGGTACCTCCCCGCGTCATGGGACGATGCCAAGACGGCTGCGTTCGTCGCACGGATGCTTGGCCCCAATGTTTCCGGTTATGCGCTCACGCGCGAGACAAAGGACGGGAAGACCACATTCGACTGGGAGAACAAGGCGAACCACACGTGGATCTACGTCGCAACACTCGGCTCGAAAGAACATGGCTTCTCCCTTCGCGTCGGGTATTATCCGCCGAAGGAGACGCACGTCGTACAATACTCACGCGGTTTGAGCACCGCTGAGCAGCAACACTTAGTGGATTCCGTTCGGACTTTCATTCGTACCGGCGTGCAGAACGCGGCAGACAATTTCACGTTACTGCGCGGAAAATCGACGAGCCCGACGTTTTACGATACGAACGAATCGTTCGGGACGATGTTGAGCGGATGTTCCATTTCGGGCATTCTGTTCTCTGGTTCCAGTTCGGATACGGAATCGAAATGGACGCTCGATTGTTCGACGCCTACGCTTGGCGGCACGTCTGCGACAAACTTGGAACTGATTCGTTCTACGGTGGCAGCGGCGCTCCCGAGTGACTTCACGGCCACGACCGACCCGCAGTACCTGGTTCTCGACGATTACCGGTGGGACCGTTCGTCGGACCAAGTCGCCGTGAGCATTTCGGAGACCTCTGGAAGCTACACGTTAACCATATTCCACTTCGTTCCCAACCATTAACCAGCGCGTCGGATAAGAAGTGCGTGCGCGGCCCGAGCCACATCGTTCGGGCAGCCACAGCGACACCTCGTCGGGAGTTCATAACGGGACTCCGGTGCCCACGATGCCCCGGGTAAGGAATTGTTGCGCCGAAAGCATCGGATCGGTGTTTTACAAAAGCAGCCAGGCGGGCAGTATGCATAGGGCGGCCGCGGGGTAAGCCCACCGGTCTCGGAGCGAGGCCGGTCCGTGTAGTATGAAGGAGAACATCTAGCTGTGAGCACCAACGGCGCGCACCCGCGTCGCATTTCAACCGGCGTCGCCGGCTTCGACGAAGTCCTTCACGGCGGATTGATTCCGTGCAGAACGTACCTGCTCACGGGCCCCCCCGGCGGCGGCAAAACAACCCTCGGATGGCACTTTCTCACGGCGGGCGTCGCAGCGGGCGAACGCGCTCTGTTCGTAACGTTCGGCGAACCGCAGCGCGAGCTGTGCGTGAACGCAAAGCAATCGGGGTTCAATACCGACGGAGTCGAATTCTGCGATTTGAGCCCCTCGTCGGACCTCTTTGAAAAGATTCAAAGTTACGATATCTTTTCCGCAGCCGAGGTCGAGCTCGAACCGACGACGCGCAGCATCATCGAAGCCGTCGAACGTGTAAAACCAAACCGCGTCTTCATCGACTCGATGACGGCCCTGCGCTATTTGGCTAAAGACGGCCCCGACTTTCGCCGGCAAACGCTATCGTTCTTGCGGTATCTGCTCAACGCAGGCGCATGCGTGATGCTTACGTCCGAGGCAAGTCTGGAAGCACCCGACGATGACTTGCGTTTTTTGAGCGATGGCGTCATCGAACTGGACCCCAACAGCGCAACACGCACGCTGAAGGTAACGAAGATGCGCGGCACCGACTACGAAGGCGGCTGCCATACCTTGCGGCTGACGGACAACGGCGCGCTCGTTTATCCGCGATTAGTACCGCGTCAGCATAGTAAAGAGTTTTCGCCGGAGTTACTCCAGTGGGGCGTGCAAGGCTTGGATTCGCTTACAATGGGAGGCCTGGAACGCGCGACGATCACGCTCATCACCGGTCCGAGCGGCATCGGCAAAACGACAGTCGGCATGCAGTTCGTCAAAGAAGCGGCGCGGCGCGGGGAACGCAGCGCTGCTTACACGTTTGACGAAGCTCGCAGCACACTGCTACAACGCTGTGAGGCGGTCGGCACGCGCGTGAACGAGATGATCGATCAAGGTACGCTCTCGGTTATGGGGATCGAGGCGTTGCAATTTTCACCCGACGAGTTCGCGGATATGGTGCGCCGCGACGTCGAGCAGAACGGCACGCGCATCGTCATGATCGACAGTATCAGCGGTTATAAGCTCTCGTTGCGCGGTGACGATTTGACCGAGCGCCTGCACGCACTTTGCCGCTACCTGCAAAACGTGGGCGTAACCGTTATCTTAGTCAACGAGGTGCTCGACGTAACGGAGTTCCGAATTACCGAAGTCGGCTTGAGCTATCTTGCAGACAACGTTCTGTTTTTGCGGTACATCGAAAAACGCTTCAACTCGCACGCGGAGATCGGGCGCGTCGTAGGCGTTCTAAAGAAACGTTTGAGCGATTTCGAGCGGACCATCCGGACCTTCGAACTCACGCCGCAGGGTATCGCCGTCGGCGAGCCGCTCGGTGATTTCAACGGCCTGTTCGGCTCGCTCGCAGCGCTGGGTTCGCCGTAGCGCATGGCGCGCATCCTGGTCCTCCTCTCGAATCGCGAGAACCGTCATCTCGTTGCCGAGGTTCTAACGCCTCTGTATCAAGTCGTGTTCGGTTTCGGCGATCCCGATTCCGAAGCGCCGCCGGAAATTGACCTCGTTATTCTCGACGGCTCGTCGCTGAAAGAAAACGAAGACCGTCTGGCTCTCGAACGCTCCGTCATTATGCCGGTGATGCTCCCGGTGCTGCTCTTAAGCGACCGCGTTGCGGTGACCCGGATGACGCAAGAGTTGTGGTCGATCGTCGACGACGTCGCATTGCGGCCGCTCTCGCGTGTCGAGATGCGCGCCCGGGTCGAGGCGCTGCTTCGCGCGCGAAAGCTTTCGCAGGAGCTGCGCGATGTGTCGCATGCGTACCAACAAGAACGCCGCGTTGCACAACGCTTTCAAAAGGCCGCCTTGCCGCGCGCTCTGCCGCAAGTCGAGGGACTTACCTTCAGCTCTTTTTACCGCCCCGGCATCGATGAATCGCAGATCGGCGGCGATTGGTACGATGCACTGCAACTGGAAGATGGACGCGTCATGGTTTCGATCGGCGACGTCTGCGGCTCGGGACTCGATGCAGCCGTCGCAATGGCGAACGTGCGCCAAGTGCTGCGCGGCGTTGCGCAGATTCACGACGATCCTTCAATG
>JAICWY010000033.1 GCA_025934645.1 Vulcanimicrobiia bacterium | reverse complement strand
GACTACTAAAACTGCGCGCGAGCTAATCCTTACGATAACGCGCCGCAAACTTTAAGCATGTCATCCTGAGCGCGCGTTAGCGCAGTCGACGACGCGCCATGGATGGCGCTAGTTTTCGCGGGCGCAGGATGCGCAGGAGCGAATGGGGCGCCCGAGTTATGACGAGGGCTGGTGGCAGGCTGCCTCGTCAACGCTCGGCCGTGGTTCGAGAGCGCTACGCGGCCCTCACCATGACCACTAAAACTTCGTGGTTCCAAGCGCCCCTAACCATGACAGGCAAAGCACTACGCGCGAACGCCTGGCCCTTGCGAATGCACCGGTCGTCGGTATTGTAGCGCGAGATGAAAACGTTTTGGGTCTACATGGTGCTTTGCGACGACGGAAGCTACTACATCGGCGTAACCAACAATGTCGATCGGCGCGTCGCGCAGCACAATTTGGGTGAGGATAAGGATTCCTACACGTTCCGTCGGCGGCCGGTGCATTTGGTGTACGCATCGGAATTCCAGCATGCCGGCGACGCTATCAATTGGGAGAAGCAGATCAAGCGCTGGTCCCGCGCCAAGAAAGCGGCCTTGGCGGCGGGCGATTTTGGCGGGCTTCATGGACTCGTCCGACGGAAGTCGCAGGGGTAACGAGCAGCGCTGGCGGACTCTAAGCGAATGAGCGTTATCTCGATTCTGCTGATCCTTCTGGGCATAACGGCGCTGATCTACGCCGTCTTCTGGGGCTTTGAGATAAAGCGCCGCGGTTTTGCATTACCGCGCCCGTTAGATTTGGGGATCGGGTTCGTCACCGACTTTCTCGATACGCTCGGCATCGGTTCGTTCGCCGTCACGACCTCGATGTTCAAGTTTTGGAAAACGACGAAAGATGAAGAGATTCCCGGAACGCTCAACGTCGGACACGCGTTGCCGACGATTGCCGAAGCGCTTATTTACATCGGTATCGTGAAAGTCGAGCCGCTGACGCTCGTCTCGCTGATCGCTGCTGCGATTGCGGGATCGTGGCTCGGAGCCGGTGTCGTAGCGCGCTGGCCTCGCCGGTACATTCAAGTCGGTATGGGCGTCGCGCTGCTCGCCGCCGCGGCGCTGTTCATTGTGAATTTCCATCCGGCGCAAGGCGCTGTGCTCGGACTGAACGGCTCGCTGTTCTGGGTGGCCATTGCAGGCAATTTTGTCCTAGGCGCGCTTATGACGCTCGGTATCGGCCTCTACGCGCCGTGCATGATCATGCTGAGTCTCCTGGGCATGAATCCGAAAGCGGCGTTTCCGATCATGATGGGATCGTGTGCGTTTCTGATGCCGGTAGCTTCCGCACGATTCATCCGGTTCGATGCATACTCGCTCAAAGCCGGACTCGGTTTGGCAATCGGCGGCATACCGGGCGTGCTCGCTGCAGCGTTCATCGTGAAAAGTCTCGACCTCACGTGGGTTCGCTGGCTCGTCGTCATCGTCGTGTTATATGCGGCTGTGATGATGTTGCGCTCCGCGTTCATCGACAAGCATCCCAAAAAAGCCGTCGGCGCCGGCGCGATCGTTCCGGAGTAACGTTAGAACAAATAAAAAAAGAGGCCCGCCGAAGCAGGCCTCTTTTTTTTGCGTTAATCGCGATCGCCGCCGTCGTCTCGATCGTGGCCGTGGCCGTGACCGCGGCCATGATGATGGCCCTTGGCGTAATGATGGCCGTGTCGGCCGGTGCGATCGTAATCGCCGCTGCGGTCGTAATCATAGCGGTACCCGCTGGCGGCGGGGCTGTAGTACGCATACTGGCCCCACGGATAGCGGCCGTTGCGGCCGGGATACACGGTGGTGCCGTCGGGCATCACGATGTGTCCGTCGCCGTACACCGTTCCGCCGTTGCCCGTATAACCCACAACTCTATTCGCGGCTTGGCGTTTGTGTTGATAGTTGTTGTATAGAATGATTCCGCCGATAAGTGCGAGTCCGGCTTCGATCATCGTGTATGTCGATCCGGTGCTCGCCGCAGCAGGCTGCGAGAGCGGGCCGGCGGTCAACGACGCGGCGATTGCCACCGCGGCGGCCATTCGTGAAAAGCGTTGCAGCATTCGAACTCCTTAATGTAATTGGGCAGCGTTAATGAAACGCTCACCAACAGCCGGAAGTTCCTGAGGCCCGGGAAGCGCGCGCTCGGTAGTTTAAGCTGCTGCGGGGGTGCAGATGTCGCCGAAAACCATGTGGCCGGCGACCATCGTGCCGATCACGTTGTGTTCGGCGTCCCAGAAGGAGAGGTCCGCGCGCATATCCGGTGCGATGCGGCCCATCTCGCGTTCGAGTCCGAGCAGTTTGGCCGGCGCGTGCGTTGCCGCGACGACCGCTCGGGCGAACGGCAGTTCCGTGTAAGCCATGTAATTGCGCACGCCTTCGTCGATGTGCAGCGCGCTGCCGGCAATCGTGCCGTCTTCCGCGCGCATGACGCCGCCTTCGATGTGATAGCCCGGTCCCGCCGGCGGCATGTTGTCCGTCGCGATAACGATGCGATCGCCCAGCGTGCGGTGCAGAATGTCCACCATCACCGGCGCAACGTGATGCCCGTCGCAGATCAGCTGCACCATCGTGCGGCGATCTTGAATGAACGCGGCGAGAATCGACGGATCGCGGTGATCCAGCGGCGGCATCGCGTTGAACGCGTGCGTGAGCGAACGGAAGCCCATTCCAATCGCCAGCATACCTTCGCGATAACGCGCGCCCGTGTGTCCGGCAGAACAGACGATGCCGTGTTCCAGAAAGACGCGCGCCGCGTCCGTCGCACCTTCGACTTCGGGTGCGAGCGTCACCATCAGGCATGCGCCCTTGCACGCTTCAACCAAAGCTTTCGCATGATCGGCGCTTGCGGGAATGACCCACTGCTGCTGATGCACGCGCCGGAATTTCGGATTGAGGAACGGTCCTTCGAAATGGATGCCCAAGCAGCGCGCGCCGCGCGGGGCGTCTTCCTCTAATTGGTGAGCCGCTTCAACGACTTCACCCGCGGCATGGAGCATCGACTCCCATGGTGCCGTCATGATGCCGGCAACGAACCCCGTCGCGCCTTGGCGCGCGTATTCCGTCGCGGCTACCGGTACCGCATAGCCTTGATCGCGGTTGAATAAAAATTCGCCCGCGCCGTTGGTATGTACGTCGATGAGTCCGGGCGCGATGTTCGTGCCAGGAGGAAGATGGAAATCCGCCGGTCCGTCGCCTGGTAGAACGTCGGCGATGCGCCCGCGCCGCACCGAGATTCTGCCGTAGGTGGAGGCTCCGTCGCCCAGCGCAATCGCAGCCGGACCGAGCGTGAAGTGATCAGTTGTCGTCAGAGCGCCCATGTTGTGCGAAAAGGCTCTTCGACAATCGCGCCAAGATTCCGCGCGGTTTTTGGGCATTCGCTTGCTCGGCCGAGGCAGGAATCGCCGCGGTCTGCGGCATCGCCGCCGCGCGCTCCAAGCGCTGCAGGCGAGCCATATGCTCTTCGGCGTGCGCCGAGATCGTGGAGATGAGCGCCTGCAACTCGTTCCAACCTGCCGGCGCGCGCTGCTCGCGTTTTGCCTGCGCGAACTCCAGTGTCGAGACGGTGAACGTGCGCTGCGCCGCGATGTTCCGCTCGCGCAGGTACTGTTCGGCGAGCTCCACGACGTGCCGCCGTTCGGACGCCGACTCGTTGTCGGCCAGCGTGTGCGCGAACATCATCGGCTTGCCCAGTTCGGAGACGCGTTGATACAGCGCGAGTTCGCGATCGGAAAGTTGGCGCGAGAACAGGCAGAGCACTTCGTTGGAGGCGCGCGCCGTCACCATGCAGACGTCTTCGAGCGTGGAGTCGCCGGCGTCAAATGCCGGCGCATGCACGAGTACCAGTTCGCGCGGAAGATTCCACGGCGTAACGATCAGCACCGGGTTTCGCGCAGCCTCGTCGAGCGCCGATTCGATCTCGACTTCGCGCCACGTCCCGTCGGCTTGCAGCGCGAACGCGCCCTCCTGTGCGCCATACCGCACGTGCACGGGATACGCGATTGCGCCGGCCGTCTCGTCCGCAAGGACGCGGTGTCCGGCAAACGCGTTGATGAGGCTTGACTTTCCGCGCCGCAGCGCACCGAGCACGGCGACGCGCCAGCGTTGCGGCACTAAACCGAGTTGATACGCTTCGCGATCGAAAGCCGCCTCGACATGCGAACGACGGATCGTTTCCGGTCCCGCGTCGGCCGCCGCAATCTCCTCGCCGCGTTCCAAAAATGCGCGCGCGTCGGCGTCGATGCCTTCGACGATCGCTGCGATGGCGGTTTTACGTTCGAGCAGCACTTGCGCCGCGGCCGCCGCGTCGGCGCCGCGCTCGTACACCGCCAGCGCGCGGTCGATACTGCCCACGGATGCATCCCGCGCCTGCGCGAGTGCCTCGTCCAGAGCCTCGCTGAAGTATTTAGCGATCTCGCTTACCCGCGCGGCGATCTGGGATGCAAATGCCGTGAGCTCCGCCTCGAACTGCGGCCAAATCTCCGCCCGTAAATCGGCGGTCAGCTCGCGCTTCATATACGAGCCGTGCGGCGCGGCCGCAAAGCGCGACGATACAGCCTGTACCAGCGCGATCGCCGGGCCGCCGATCGCTTCCAAAACGATCGTCGCACACAGCGCTTTTTCTGGATCCTCGGTCCATGCATTACTGTGGCCCGAAGCGCCGAACGCTTGCGCGGCGGCTTGCGCGAACGAAAAACGGATCGGCGTTTGGGCGGCGGCAGCCGCGGCGGCGCGGCGGTATTCGGAAGCGACGGCGCTCGAGACTTCCGCGGCAAAGATTTCCACCGCTTCGCCCAGCGTGCGGTCGACCAAGATATGGAGGCGCGCGCGATCGCGCAACCGCGCGATATCGGCGGTGTCGAACGCCTGCGCGAGCGCGCGCTGCGCGTCTTGGGCGAGCGTAGCGCCACGGTCGTGAAGCGCCCCGGCCATGCGCTGCGAACTGTTCTGGGCTTCGCGGCGGGCATCGCCGATGAAGCGTTCCAGACGCGCCAGCGCCGGCGCCGCTTCGGCGCGCCGCTGCTGCAACTGCTCCCGGCTGTTTTGCAGCATGGCGGCGTCGCGATCGATACGCGCGCTCGCGTCTGCCGCGGCTTCCTTCGCGGACTCCGCGGCCCGCCGCAAGCGCGCGCGGCCGGTGTTACGCACGAGCGATGCATCGAGCGCAGCCAAAAATTGCGGAAAACGCGAGCGCTCGACCAGCGCTTCGTCGCTGCGCAATTTCCCCTCGACGTATTGCCGCGCCGATAACGCATAGACGTACGTGCCGGGCGCGTGCACGGCGGCGAGCTGCGCGATGCGATCGCGCGCCGATTCCCACGCGGGTTTGCCGCCATCGCCGCGCTGCGCCCACAAATCGATCTTCGTTTGCACGATGAAGATGCTGTCCAAGTGCTGGCGGATGATGTCCAAAAACGACGCGTCGCCTTCGGTGAACGGCTGCTGCGTATCGATGAGGTACAGCACGGCGTCGGCGCCCGGTAAGAATTGCAGCGTCGCGCGGCGGTGCGCGGGGTTGATGGATGCCAGGCCCGGCGTATCGGCAACAGTGAAGCCGCGCTGCAAGAACGGCGAATCCACTTTCACCAGCACGCGCACGGGTGCGCCCTGCTCGTCTTTAGTCGCGTCGTGCATCGCGCCCGCATCCGCGACGCTGGAAGCTACCGCGACGAATTTCGAGAGGCGGTCGAGCGGAATGCGCTCTTCGCGGCCGTCTTCGTACTGCGCGTACGCCTCACTCTCCGGCGCGTACTCGAGTTCCGTGATCGTGGCCGTCGAAGGGTTAATATCCGTCGCCAGCAGCCCTACGAGCTGCTCGCCCAGCGTGGTCTGCTCGAAGCGGAATTTGCCGAGCAGCGCGTTGAGCAAAAACGACTTGCCGCTCGAGAATTCGCCGACGACCGCCAATACGAACGTGCTGCGCTCCAAACGCTCGCGCGCCGAAGCGATGCGCGCGTGTTCTTCGGGACCGGCGAGCGGCTCCAGTTGGCGGACCCGCTGCAGCAGCGCCGCGCGCGCTTCGTCGTAGCGCGCGAGCGCCGATTCGTCGATCAGCTGCGGATCAGCGCCAGCGCTTCGTCGCGGTGACGCTCCATCAGTTCCTTTGTGTCGCCCTCGACATTCAGTCGCAGCAGCGGTTCCGTGTTCGAGGGGCGAATGTTCATCCACCAATCCGGATACGAAATCGTCACGCCGTCCAGGTGGTCGATCTGCGCGTCCTTATAGTGCTCTTGAAGCTGTTCGAGTTTCGCCGGAATGTCTTTGACCGTGCTGTTGATCTCGCCCGAGCGGAAACGCGTGTCGATGGGCGCGATCACTTCGCTGACCGGCTTATCGGCCTCGCTGAAGAGTTCCAAGCACTGCATGAGCGCGATCATGCCCGAGTCGGCGTACCAGTTTTGCTTGAAGTAGAAATGCCCGCTGTGCTCGCCGCCGAAAAGCACGTCTTCCTCGCGCATCGTCTTTTTGATCAGCGAATGCCCGACTTGCGAACGGATCGGAATGCCGCCGTTTTTCAAGATCAGTTCGGGTACGCTGCGGCTGCAAATGAGATTGTAGAGAATCCGGCTGCCGGGATGCCGCTTTAACGTGTTGAGCGCGACGAGCGCCGTCACGGTGCTGCCGTCGACCAGATCGCCCTTCTCGTCGACGATGAACATGCGGTCCGCATCGCCGTCGAAGGCGACGCCCAGATCGCACGAATGTTTACGCACCGCGGCCTGCAGATCGATCATGTTCTCGGCCTCGATCGGGCTCGCGGGATGATTGGGGAAACTGCCGTCGAGTTCGAAGTACAGCGGCACCACTTCGCACGGCAGATGCTTGAACACGTGCGGAACCGTTTCGCCCGCCATGCCGTTTCCTGCATCGATGGCGATCTTGAACGGCTTGACCTTCGCAGGATCGATAAACGAAAGGCAATGCTGCGCGAAGTCGTCTAAAATGAACTTCTGCGTGATGCGCCCGGGCTTTGCGGCCTTCGGCGGAAGATTGCCGGCCGCGAGGCGGTCGCGAATCTCGGAGAGTCCCGTTTCCAGAGACATCGCTTGCGCCTCTTCGCGCGTGAACTTCATGCCATTGTACTGCGCCGGGTTGTGCGAGGCCGTGATCATCACGCCGCCGTCGAACCCGTACTTGCCGACGGCGAAATACAGCGCATCGGTGGAGACCATTCCGACATCAGTCACATCCGCGCCCGCCTCGGACGCACCGCGCGCAAACGCATCGAAGAGGCGCGCGCCCGAAGGCCGCATGTCGCGGCCTACGGCGACGCTCTTGGCGCCGAGCAGCGGCACGAAGCAGCGTCCAATCTGATATGCAACGTCTTCGTTCAGTTCTGACGGATAAATTCCGCGAACGTCGTAGCTCTTGAAAATAGCCGTATTTACTTGCGTTTGCATTGCATCCACGTGGTTCGGAGGTACGGTTGGTTAGACCTATAAGGGTTTCTACCCATGAGGCAAACTTCGCAAGCGCGGACCTGCCATTGAGGCCGGCCGCGGCTTGATGCGCCGTTGGGGGATTCCGGCGCCCGTTCTGCGCAGCGCGGGGACGATGACCGCGGCCGCCATTTTGGTGTTCGCGCTCATCATCGCGATTGCGGCCGCGTGGAATACGCGCCGCGAGATCGACGCGTCATTCCGGCATCAGATGCAGATCGAACGCGGCCAACTCGCGCTCGAGCGGATGCTGAAGATCCAGCTCGACGAAGAGAATTACATCCGCGCGTACGTCATCACGCACGACCCCTCTTATCTGGATTCATACCGCGCCACGAACCAGCAATTCGCTGCGGAACGCAGCGATTTGCGCGCAATTCTGGCGCAAGAGCGCCTCGGCGACGCGCAGGGCGCGCTCGCATATTACGAAATGGCGCATCGCGATTGGGACAACGAAATCGCGCGTCCCCTCATGGAGCATCCGGGCACGGCGGCGCGCGAACTCGATAAACGCGGTAAGCAGCTCATCGACGTGCAGAGCGACGCGGCGCGTTTCATCGAACACCGGCTCGATTCGCAGAACGCCGCCGTGCTCGCCGCCACGCGAGAGCAGATCAACGGCACGCTGTATTGGAGCACCGTCGCGCTGCTCGCGTTCGGATTGCTCGCGATATTTTTCTACGGCGTGCGCATGCGGCTGACCAGCGAACTGCAAGCCGAGCGCCTCACCACGCAGACCCTGCAGCGCGCGTTCGAGAGCCGGCACGCGCCGCTGCCCAACTGCACGATCGGCAGCGCGTACGGCGCAGCGAGCAGCCGCTTGGCCGTCGGCGGCGACGTGTTCGACGTGCACCGCCTCTCTGACCGGCTCGGATTGATCTTGATCGCCGATGTGAGCGGCAAAGGCGTCGATGCGGCGGTGCTCACCGCGTTCATCAAATTCACGGTGCGCGGTATCGCGCTGCGGAGGCGCGACCCCGGCTTTATTCTTCAGGAATTCAATCGCGCGTTTCCGCGCACGGTCGAGAACCCGTATCTGTTCGTCTCCATGTTCGTCGGCATACTCGATACGTGGACGCTGCGGCTCGATTATGCGAGCGGAGGTCACGATATCGCCTTCATCCGCCGTTCCGCTAAAGTGGAGCAGCTCGCGGTGACGGGACCGATTCTCGGTGTAATGGAGGAGCCGTTCGAAGTTAAAACAGCCTATTTGGACGACGGCGATACGATCGTGCTATCGACCGACGGTCTCACCGAAGCGCGCGATAAACGCGGGAGATTCCTGGATGCGGAAGGCGCGATGAAGTGGATTGCCGAGTCCGATGCCGATCCGTCGATCCTGGCGCGATCGCTCATCGCCCGCGCGCGGGAGCGTTCGGGAAAGACGATGCGCGACGACGTCGCCGTGCTCGCCATACGCGTGCGGCGTCCGGGGCCGGCGGCTTCGCTGGAACGCACGGCGGAGGTCTCCGCCGATGCGTAAAGCGCTGCTGCTTGTTGCTCTGATGGCTCTGGTTTCGCCCGGGTCCGCATTCGCGTGCCGCGCGGTTGCGGGAATGCACGTCACGCTCTTCGGCGGCGTGGACGATCCGGACGTGCTCGTGTGGGATACGAAAGATCGTTTAATCGGCTATGCCGGCGGATCGTCCGACACGCGGAAGTTTCTGTTGCCGCACGCCATTTTGAACCGCCCCGGCACGCGTGCGATCGTCGTGAGCTGCCGCGGCAACGTGGTGCGCGCGAAATTCCGGGTGGATCCCGAAGACGCTATCGGCGTGCTGATTTTGAGTGGAAAATACCGCGGCCGGTACGGATGGGTGAGCTCATCCGACGTGCATGGCCGCGGTATTCCCGAAACGCGCGATCAGTGGTAACGAAGCAGCGTTAGTTCATCTGCGTCGCGTAAAAGACGCCGTTCTGCCAATATCCGTACGCGGTCACGTAACGTCCGACCGAAACGCGGCCCGACGTTTGACGATCCAGCGCCGGCTGATCGTTGATGGTGACCGGGTTGCCGTATCCGGTTTGCGAAATGGTGACCTGATCGCCGTTTACGGCGACGATCGTTCCGCGAACGACGGCGTTGCCGCTTCCGTACTGACCGTTGTTTCCGTACTGTCCGTACTGACCGTATTGACCGCTGCAATTCTGGCGGTTATTGCCGTACTGACCGTACTGGCCGTTGTTTCCGTACTGTCCGTATTGGCCGTATTGACCGTACTGGCCGTTATTGCCGTATTGTCCGTTCCGGCCGTTGTCCTCGTCGTTATCGTTGTCGTCACGGTCGTTGTTTTCGTTTCCGCGATGCTGATAGCGCCCGGGCGCGCACTGGCCGTTGCGCCAGTGATTCTGTTTGTAGTGTCCGCGGTGGCGGCCGTTGTCGTCGTCGGCACGCGCTACGGTCCAGGCGGAGCCGGCGGCCAGAAGAACGGCGAAGAGGGCGGCGAGGGTTTTCATCGGGCAACTCCTTTCGTTGTTGCTCAAGGAACGAAGCCTACCGAAAAAGCATCACGCTTGCTCTGCTTGAGCCGCTGCGGGCGCGGCCGGAAATACCCGGATCGCGCCGTTTGCGGTACGCATGCGCTCCATCGGCATGCCGTATGCCGCCTCGAGCGCCGCCGTGGCAAAGACGCTGTCCGGCGCGCCGTCCGCTAAGAGCCGTTCTTCGCCGAGCAACAGCACGCGATCGGCGAATTCGGCCGCTTCGTTCACGTCGTGCAATACGCAGACGATCGTTTTTCCCGCTGCGGCTTGCGCGCGCAGCAGATGCAGAATGCCGTGCGCCACCCGAATATCGAGGTGGCTCGTGGGCTCGTCGAGCAGCAGGACCGGCGCTTCTTGCGCGAGCGCCATCGCGAGCCACACGCGTTGCCGTTCGCCGCTCGAGAGCGTATCGAAGCTGCGCTGCGCGAACGTTTCCATTCCAACCGCGCGCATCGCATCGTTCACCGCTTGAAGATCGCGCGGCTCTTCGCGCCACTCCCACCAGCGGTGGTGCGCGTAGCGGCCCGTGTTCACCACGTCGCGCACGTCCAATCTATCCGCGAAGATTTCCTCGGCGGCGATATGGGCCACCAGACGCGCGCGCTGCGAGGGATGCAGTTCCGCGATCGGCTCTGCGCCGATCGCCACGCATCCGTTCTGCGGCGTCAGCACGCCGGCGAGCGCGCGCAGCAGCGTCGTTTTTCCGACGCCGTTCGGTCCCAGCAGCACCGCAAGCTCGCCGCGCGCGATCTCGAAGGTGACGTCACGCAGCAACGTGCGCGCTCCGGCGGCAAGCGTAAGATTCCGCGCGGCGATCACGCGACGACCCGCCGGTCGCGCAGATACAGAAACAGAAACACCGGCACGCCGATGAACGCGAGCAGCACGCCGATGGGAATCTCGGTCGGCGCCAGAGCGGTGCGGCATACCGCGTCGGCGGCGATCGTCAGAATCGCGCCGAGCATCGCCGATGCCGGGATGACGAAACGCGTGTCGGAACCGCCGATACGGCGCGCGATGTGCGGAACGATAAGGCCGACAAACCCGATGGTCCCGGAAAGCGTTACGGCGCATGCGGTAAGCAGCGAGGCCGAGGCGAGAATCATCCATTGCGCGCGCGCAACGTCGACGCCGACGGACGCCGCGCGCGCTTCGCCGAGGCGCAACGCGTTGAGCGAAGGAACCGCGAACGCGGCCAGGACGATGCCCGCGCCGGCATACGGCGCGGCAAAGGCCAGATCGCTCCATCCGCGTCCGGCAAGAGAACCGGCGAGCCACCCGATGATTGCGGGCGCGGCGTCGGTGGTTTGCAAGCGCGTAAGCATGAGCGCTATCAGTGCGGAAAAAAACGACGAGAGCGAAACGCCGGCAAGAATCAACCGGATCGCGTCGAGCCCCGCGCCGCGGCGCGCGAGAGCCGCAACCAGCAAGGCCGTCGCGATGCCCGCTGCAAAACCCAATGCCGGAACAGCCGCAGCGGAAACACCGGCAGCCATCCCGGCCACGATCGCAACGGCGGCGCCGGCGCTCACGCCGGTAAGAAATGGATCGACGAGCGGATTGCGCAGCAGTCCTTGGAGCAGGGCGCCGGCGATTGCGAGCGCTGCGCCGACGACCGCGCCGATGATTACGCGCGGCAACCGCAGCTGCCAGACAATCGTCGCCGTATCGCTTGCATGCGGGTGCAGCAATGCACCGAAGATTTGATCCGCGGGGACGAATGCGCCGCCGGCCAACAGGCCGCCGAGCACCGCGACGAGCGTTGCTGCGAGCAGGCCTGCGAGCCGGATCGGCACGTTATTTGGTCGAGAGCTCGAGCATGAAGGAACGGCCCGGCATCGGATACCCGGCCGTCGCGGCATACCGCTCGTTCCCCAAGTTCAATCCACGCAGCGAGACCAGCAGATCGCGGCTCGCGCGCAGCCGCACGTACGCGTCCACGTTTGTGTACGCCACGGGCTGATCGAACAGCGGCGCGGTATGATCGACTAGACCGCGGTCACCCGCCAGCCTCACGGCAACGCCGAGCGAGTCGACGATCGACGGTGACTTTCCGGCTGCGTAATCCAACCGCAGATTCGCCGCGAACACCGGGTCGTTCGCAAGCCGCGCCCCGGTGTCGACGTTCTCCGCGCGGTAGAGATCCGTCGCGTTGAGTGAAGCGGTGATACCGCGATAGGCCGGCGTCCGCAGCTCGAACGTGAATCCCTGGATGAACGCGTGGGTAATTTGATCCAGCGTGAACGAGCTGAGATTGTACTGAATCAAATCGTTCGTACGGTTCGTGAACCAGCCCAGCGTCGCGCCCCCGAGTAAATGTGAGTCCACGATGCTCAGGTCGGCAACTTTGGCGCGTTCGGGCTGGAGCGTCGGAACGCCGAAACCGGGGAAGTACAGCTCGCTCGCGTTCGGCGCGCGGAATGCGGTAGCAACGTTGCCCTTGAGCGAGGCGTCGCCGGAGAGATGGACGATGAATCCGGCCGACGGCGAAAACTCGCCGCCGAGCGATCCGTCGCGCTCGGCGCGCATGCCGGCATACGCGCTGCCCCACTTCGCGCTCCAGCGATTCTGCGCGTAGGCGGCGCTCTGTGCGAGGGCGTGCGTGTCGATCGGCGATGCGCCGGGCGCCAGGAATGCGGTGCTGCCCGCGTCGGAACGGACCGTGCCGCGCGAAAGGTCGATCCCGTATTGCAGCTGCGAATTTTTAGCCGCGACGACGTTGCGTGCGTTAAAGTCGACGCGGCTCTCGGTGTCGAGCGCCGGATACGAGAAGAAACAATTCGCATCGGTAACGGCATCACACGCAAACTGCACGACTTGATCCGTTGCGCCGAACTGCATCGTCGCCTGCGACTGCGAGGACGTGTGCGTTAGCGTCAGGTTCGCGTTTTTATTGACGTCGTCTTCGCGCGAGGTGGGCGAGAGAAAACTATCGGGGCCGGGTGCGCCGAGATGGTCGGATTCGAGTCCGACGCGCACTACGGCGTCGAACGCGCCCACGCGATGGCCGGCGTTGGCGTGCAGCGCCGTGGTTCGATAATCGCTATCCGGCCGTACGGTGCCGTCGGGTAATCCGAAATCGTTACTAGCGACGGCACGGTAAAACTGCACGTGCGGCGTGTCCACGGCCACTTCTTTGCCGCCGAAGGAGCCGTAGCGAAGCGCCGCGCCGTTTTGCGCCGTGCGCTGCGTGATGATGTTGATGATTCCGCCAATCGCGCCGGTGCCGTAGAGCGTGGAACCGCCGCCTTCAACGACTTCGATGCGATCCACGCCGGTGGTCGGTAGATTCCCAAGCTCGACCGTATTCGAAAAAGAACCGGGCGCCGGCAATCCGTCGACGAGCACGAGCACTTGCGGCGAGCTGCTGCCGCGAATGCCGTAACTGACGCTCGAACCGAATGCGCCCAGCGGTGAAATCTCGAGCGCCGGAATAGCTTGCAACGCTTGCGCGACGGTGCGGTATCCGTTCCGCAGAATTTGTTCGCGTGTGACGACGTACGTGGTGCGCGCTGCATTGTTGAGCGTTTCGTCGGTACGATCGCTGGTATAAACGTGCGCGATGTCGGGTGGTGCGGACGGCGCCGGGGACGGCGATGGAGACGCAACCGCAAGCAGCGTGCCGAGCACGTGCGGGAAGAAGAACATGGCAACCCTTTCCTTTTTCGCGAGGTGGTTGTGTGCGGCGTTTACGCTGGTATCCTGACTCGCGGATCGTTGCCGTGTGCCCGTGCCTTCCCCAAATACATGAGTGGCGTTCCGGGCGGCTCCCCGCCTACAGTGGCGCGACCGTGCCGGCATTTGACCGGCTTCCCTCGCGCAAACGCGAACGGGCATGGATACGCGATGCAGGCGAGCGTTCCTGGTTCCCGAACGCTGCGAGCGCAATGAAAGCAGCCTTTGTCGCAGCGGTGGCCGCATTCGCGCTTACCGCATGCGCGCCGCATGCTGCACCGCAGCACGGCTTGGCGCAGCCTGCGCGCCGCATCGTGTCGCTGATGCCCTCGCTTACCGACGATCTTTGCGCGGTGGGAGCGGGCAAGCAGATTATCGCCGTGTCGCAATATACCGACGCGCCGTGCGCGAAAGCTTTGCCTGCCGTGGGCAACTTTTCCAGCGTGGACACCGAGCGCATCGTGCAACTGCATCCGGACGTCGTCATCGGCATCCCGGCGCAGCGTCTGATGACGAGCGGCGTGCGCCGCGCGGGCATACCGACGCTCTTCTTCAAAGACGATTCGCTTGAAGATCTGTACGGAGACATTGGCGCGGCCGGCCGTATAAGCGGACATGAATCTGCAGCGTCGGCGCTGCTTCAAACGCTGAAAGCGCGCACGGCGACGCTGAGCGCGTCCGCGCGTTTTCCGCGCCGCCCAAGCGTCTTTTTCGTCGAGCAGGCGTTGCCGATCTGGACCGCAGGTCCGCAATCGTACATCTCGCAGCTCATCACGCTCGCCGGCGGGCGCAACGCCGTGCAATCTTTGGCGCAGCCGTACGCGCAGTTCAGTCCCGAAGTGCTCGTGCGGTTGCAGCCCGATGCGATCGTCGCAACGGACGACGCGCATTTGGACGCCGTCTTACAGCGCGAGCCCTGGCGTTCGCTCAAAGCCGTAAGAAGCGGGCACGTCTTCGTGCTCGCGAATGCGGATATTCTCTCGCGGCCCGGACCGCGCTATAACGAAGGAATTGCATGGCTGATCGCACGCTTGCGCCCGATCGCAGCGAAGTAGGCGCGTCGCGCGCGCTCGTCGTCGCGGTGGATACGCAAGATCCGCGCCGCCCGCTCGAACCGGAGCTCGCAGAATTCGAAGCGCTGGCCGCAGCGTCGGGCGCGACGATCGTGGACCGCGTCGTCCAGCGGCGCGACCACGTCGACCCTGCACTCCTTGTCGGCAGCGGCAAAGCCCATGAAATTGCCGATCATGCGAAAGCGCTGGATGCGACGCTGCTGCTGGTGCTCAACGATCTGCGCCCGCGGCAACGCAAGAATCTCGAGAAGATCGTTCCGCTGCCGATCGTCGATCGCACGATGCTCATTCTCGACGTCTTCGCGCAGCATGCGCGCAGCCGCGAAGGCAAATTGCAGGTCGAACTCGCGCAGTTGCGGTACCGGCAGTCGAATCTGATCGGCATGGGCGCGGATCTCTCGCGCTTGGGCGGCGGCATCGGAACGCGCGGCCCCGGTGAAACGAAACTCGAGGTCGACCGCCGCCGCATTCAGCACCGCATCAGCGTGCTGAACCGGCAACTCGAAGACGTGCGGCGTCAGCGCGCGACGCGCCGTGCCGCGCCCCGGCATGAGCCGCTCGTCGCCTTGGTGGGTTACACGAACGTCGGGAAATCTTCGCTCCTGAACCGTTTGGCGAAGTCCGACGCGCTCGTTGCCGATCAGCCGTTCGCAACGCTCGATCCGACGATGCGCCGCGTGTGGTTCAAGGGCGACCGTTATGTGCGCGTCGTCGACACGGTTGGTTTCATCACCGATTTGCCCAAAGATTTGGTCAACGCGTTTCGCGCGACGCTCGAGGAACTCGACGACGCGGACGCGCTGGTGCACGTCGTCGACGCGTCCAATCCCGATTGGCCGCGGCAGATGCAAGCAGTCGATGCGACGCTCGAGGAGCTCTCCCTCGATGATAAGCCGCGGCTTATCGCGTTCAATAAATGCGATGCGGCGGGAGCCGAGCCGCCGCACGAAGCGGGCGAGCTGTGCGTAAGCGCCCGGACCGGGACTGGAATTGACATTCTTAAAGAGGCGCTGCTGCGCATAGTGCCCGAACCGTAGGGCCGTCCCATGAAAATGCGCGCCCTGTTTTGCACCGCCGCGGCAGCCGTCATGCTTGCCGCTTGTTCGCACGATCCCGACGACGCATTCGTCTCGGCGGCGGATAAACTTCGTCCCGCCGTCGTGCTGCTCACCATGGACGTGCCGGGCGACACGAAAAAGGACGGACCGGACAGCGAGTTTGCAACCGGAACGGTCGTTGCGAGCGGCAAATGGGGCAGCGACATTCTCACCGTGCAACACGCCATCGACAAAGCGTGGAATCTGCGCGTGACGATTAACAATAAAGAGAAAGTACGCGCGCGGGTGATCGCACAGGATCCCGATCTCGACGTTGCGCTGGTGCGCACGCATCGTCCGAACCTTCCCGTCGCGCATCTCGGCAAATCCGGCGGCGTGCGTCCCGGTCGCCTGATCGGCTTACTCGGCTATCCGATTCCCGATCAGTTCGATGACGAAGGCTTAGGCCTGGCTACGTCGCTCAACTCCGGCCGCATTTCATCGCTGCGGGAAGACGCGATCGAGGTCACGTTGCCAATCGTCCCCGGTGAGAGCGGCAGCCCGGTCTTTATGGCCGACAACGGCGAGATCGTGGGCATCGCGGAATCGCGCTTCGACGAAGAACGCTCGATCGGATTCGCGCTTCCGATCGACGACGCTAAAAGCTTTCTCCACCGCTACGACGCCGCACACGGCCTTTAAAAACGCCCGGATCACAATACGTGCGGGTGCTCCGCGAGCAGCGATCGATCGCCCACCCATTGCACCGGCGGAATCTGAAGCCAGCGCGCGAGCGCGTTGAGGTGCGGGGCGTATGTGGTGCGCAATTGCACGAACGAAGCCCACGCTGAATCCAAATCGAGCAGAGCGTATCCCGCTTCGCGCAATTGCTGCGCGGCCGCGTCGAACTCGATGCGCTCGACGCCCGGGTGCGGTTCGCGCGGTTCGAACTCGAAATACTCGGCGAAATCGTTCGTAAGGTGCCGTCCGAGGTTGTACATAATTCGCGCCTGGCCGTGTGTTTGCGTATCCGGCGCATCGCCCGGATCGATTGTGCTCATCACGAGCGCCGATGCATCGAGCAGCGCGCCCAGCGTGCCGACCCACGATTCATAATCGTGACTCGAACGGAACATGGTTAAAATCGGATACGCGAGATGGCTCTCCATCACGCCCGCCGCCCAATGCTGACCATCGCGGAAGACTTGTGCGAGATCGCTGCGGATGCCGGCATATCCGTGCACCGCCAGTAGTCCAATGCCGCTCGGCGGCACGCCGGCACGCGCTCCAACCGCAACGACGAAACGTTCGCGATTCTGGAACGATCCGAACACCGCAAACAAAAACGATGTAACGATCGCCACGACACCGAGGCCCGTCGTCGCGGCGACCAGCGACATGATGCGCGCGAACGGCGTTACCGCGACGATGTCGCCGTAGCCGATCGTCAACAATGAAGCGCCCGCATAATAGAGCGCGCCGCTCATATCGACGTCCGCGGGCCGCAACTGATCGCGAATGGCGTAGAAGAACAGCATCCATCCGATCAGCAGCATCGCAACCCACACGACGAGCAGCGTGACCAGATGAAAAGGCGCGAACGTGCCGAGGAAGTCCTCGCGGCGGCGCTCGTCGCGAGGGTGGAAGGTGAAGGCCATCCGCGGCCAGAGCCGCCACATTCCGCGCATCAGCATGCGGCTCACGCGGAGCACCGTGTTCTCGGCACGCGGAACGATCACGCCTTGGAACACGTCCCGCAGCGCGACGAAAATGAAAAAGAGTCCGGCCGCAAGCGCGGCGAGGTTTTGAACCAACCCGCGTTAAGGCGCGGTGCTGCCCGAGGGGGTCGGCGTGATGGCCGGAACCGGCGTCGCGATGCCCGGGGTCGGCGTCGGGGTCGGCGGCGGCGGCGCGGTCGGTCCGCCCGTCAACGGCATCAGGCGAAGATACCCGGCATTGGTGGTTTGATTGTCGTGCACCGTGGCCGGGATGCTGTTGCGCTCGTACCCTGCGGCGCTGCCGGTCACTTCCTGGTGACCGATGGGAATGTTCGAGAGCGTAAACGCGCCGGCCGGATCGGAGTACGCCGTGTAGACCGAGCCGACCGAGACTAAGACGTTGGAGAGCGGGCGGTTATTCGTTGCGTCGAGCACGCGCCCGACGATTGTGCCGTATTGGGTGACACCGCCGCCGTTCGGATTGCTGCATCCGCCGCCGTTCGCGCCCAAGCTGAGAAGAAAGACGAATCCCAAAACCCACAGTCTACGCATAAGGAGCGGTTCGGAAGGCGCTCCTGCTAAGCCTGGTGCCGCATCGCACAGGTGATCAGTACCGCTTGTGAAAAATTTCACAAGCGATGACTCCCTATGCTCCAGTGGCAATTTTTGTGGCCGTCGCCTTTGCGGCGGCACTCGGCTTCAGCCTGCTGCCCGGCGTTTTGGCGCAGCGCAAGCCGAATCCGGAAAAAGAACAAGCCTATGAATGCGGCGTCGAACCGACGTCCAGCGTTGCGGGCCGCTTTCCGGTCAAGTTTTATTTGATCGCGATGCTCTTCGTCGTGCTCGACGTCGAAGCCGCGTCGTTCTATCCGTGGGCGGTCGAAATGCACGCCCTTCGCGTCTTCGGCCTGATCGAGATGGCTGTGTTTGTGGTCGTGCTTGCAATCGGGTACGCCTATGTGTGGAAACGGAAAGGTTTCGAATGGAGATAGGGCCGGGGCAGTTTCTGCTCGCGAAGCTCGATGATGTTGCGCGCTGGGCACAAAGCTCGAGCGTGTGGCCGCTCACGATGGGTTTGGCGTGCTGCGCCATCGAGATGATGTCGGTCACGTCGTCCGAGTACGATATCGCAAGGTTGGGTTCGGAAGTTTTTCGCGCCTCGCCCCGTCAGGCCGATTTAATGATCGTGTCGGGACGCGTCGCACAAAAGATGGCGCCCGTGGTGAAGCGCCTGTACGACCAAATGGCGGATCCCAAGTGGGTCATTTCGATGGGCGCGTGCGCGAGTTCGGGCGGCGTCTTCGATAACTACGCCGTGGTGCAAGGCGTCGATACGATCATTCCGGTCGACGTGTACGTGCCGGGGTGCCCGCCGACGCCGGACGGCCTGCTGTACGCCGTTAACCTGATTCAGCAACAGATTCGCGAGGGCGGCCGGGGCGGCTTGCTCGCGCGCGCGTAGCCCGCGTCTTCTTTATATAAGCGAGTATCCAATATATGCCTAGTACGCAATCACCGCCGTTGCTCGGCGGGGCGATTGACCCGACCGCCGTGCGCCCGCCCATCGACGATGCCCTCATCGAGCGCATCGAGCCGGCGCAGCTGCACGCACGCCTCGTCCAGCTGAAATCCGAAGGCTACACGATGCTGCTCGATGTCGGCGCCGTGGATTATCCGCAGCGCGCGCCGCGCTTCGACGTGGTCTATCATTTATTGAAGATGCCGGTGCGCAAGTCGTCCGTGAAGGAAGTCGGCTCGCCGCAGCGCCTGCGCCTTTTGTGCGGCGTTCCCGCCGAGAAGACGTCGCTGCCCACCGCCACCGACTTGTGGCTCTCCGCCGATTGGGCCGAGCGCGAGATCTTCGATCTGTTCGGCATCACGTTCGACGGCCATCCGGATATGCGCCGCATTCAAATGCCCAACGACTGGGAAGGCTATCCGCTGCGCAAAGATTATCCGCTTCGCGGACCCGCGCGCGAGCGCTCGCCTCGCCCAAGCTTCGCACTGAAGAGCAACGTCAACGCGGGCACGCCGCCGTCGGGCCGCACGCTCGAAGCACTCCAAGCGCAGATCGCGAAGGCGCGCGCCGAGGACGGCAAAGCATGAGCATTAGCGCTACTCCGCTGACACCCGAAGTCGTGAGCAAAGATGGGAACGCGATGGTCCTCTCCATGGGGCCGCAGCATCCTTCCACGCACGGCGTGCTGCAGATCATGCTCGAGATCGAAGGCGAGAACATCGTCAAAGCCGAGCCTGAAATCGGCTATCTGCACACCGGCATCGAGAAGAACGCGGAGAACCAGTTCTGGTCCACCGCGCAGACCAACGTCGAGCGCATGGACTATCTCGCGCCGAGCAACAACGCGCTCTGCTACGCGCTTGCGGTTGAAAAGCTGCTTGGCATTACCAACGATATTCCCGAACGCGCTTCGCTGATTCGCGTGCTCAACTCCGAACTCACGCGCATCGCATCGCACTGCGTGTGGCTGGGGACAGGCGGCATCGATCTGGGCGCGCTCTCCGTGTTCTTCTACACGTTCGATCTGCGTGAGAATATTTTGGACATGCAAGAAGCCGCGGGCGGCGCGCGCATGCATCCGAACTACATTCGCGTCGGCGGCGTGAACGGCGATCTGCCCGACGGCTACATGGATCGCTTGAACGCGTTCATCGAAAAATTTCCCGGGCGCATGCGCGATCTGCGCGCGCTGCTGCAGGCAAACCCCATTCTGCAAGATCGCATGATCGACGTCGGCATCATGACGCCGGAAGAAGCGGTGCAGTGGAATATCACCGGGCCGAGCCTGCGCGCGAGCGGCATTGCGTACGACGTGCGTAAAGCCTATCCGTACTGCGGATTCGAGACGTACGATTTCGACGTGCCGACGCGTGAAGAAGGCGACTCATACGCGCGCTTCCTCGTGCGTCTCGACGAGATGGAAGAGTCGCACCGCATCATCAAGCAGGTTCGCGACCGTCTGCAGAAGACGCACGGTCCGGTGGCGATCGACAACGCGAAGGTCGTCGCGCCGCCGAAAGAAACGATCGCGCTTTCCATGGAAGCGCTCATCCATCACTTCAAGATTATGACCGAAGGTTTCCGCGTTCCGCCGGGCGACGTCTATCAAGCGACGGAGAGCCCGCGCGGCGAACTGGCGTACTACATCGTTTCCGACGGCGGCAACCGTCCCTACCGCATACGCACGCGGCCGCCGTCAATGTACAATCTGCAAGCGCTCAAGGGCATGGGGCCGGGCAATCTCATCGCGGATCTCGTGGTGATGATCGGCTCGCTGGATCCGGTGTTCGGCGAGGTCGATCGATGAATTTCCCCGTGCTCCTCGAGAAGCTGCGCCCGCAGTGCGAGGCCATCATCGCGCAGTACGAGCAGCCGCGCTCGGCACTGCTGCCGATGATCCATCTCTTCCAAGAACACGAAGGCTACGCAAGCCCCGAGGCGATGCGTGCCGTCGCGGAAATGCTGCAGCTCTCGCTCGCGGTTGTGGAATCGACGGTCTCGTTCTACACGCTCTTTTTCCGCAAGCCGGTCGGCAAGTACGTACTGCAGGTCTGCCGCGGACTGGCCTGCCAGCTAAACGGCGCGGAAGATATCCACGCGTACTTCCGCGAGAGACTCGGCATCGGACATCTGCAAACGACGGCCGACGGCATCTTCTCGTATGAAGAAGTCGAATGCCTTGCCGCGTGCGACCGCGCGACGTGCATGCAAGTCAACTTAGAGTTCGTCTACGATCTCACGCCGCAGATGATCGATCAGATGCTCGAGGCGATGCGCACCGGCACGTTCGAGATTCCGCCGATGGCGCAAACCCAAGAACCGGGACCGACGTGGATCGTCAGACAAGACACGCAAGTCTCGCACGGCGGCAAATCGATCGGAGCCGTCGATCAGCCGAACCCGAACAACGCGGGCGGCTTGGACAAAGACGGCGTGATCATGCTCGATCGTATCATCACGCAAGAGCAGCGCTTCCGCGGTCGCACGAAAGAGCGCCTTGCGAACGTGGAACCGTCGATCGCGGCGATTGTCGACCAGAACGGGAGCGCGCATTAATGCCGGTCACCAAAGTTTTAACCGCCGGCATCGGCGAGGCGAACCTGCGCGACATCAGCGTGTACAAGCAGCGCGGCGGCTACAAACAGCTCGAACGCGCGATGCGTACGATGACACCCGAGCAAGTGCTCGAGATCTGCGATAAATCGGGGCTGAGAGGCCGCGGCGGCGCGGGATTCCCGACCGGCAAGAAATGGTCGTTTTTGCCGCGCAACGACAACCCGCGGTATCTTGTCTGCAACTGCGACGAGGCCGAACCCGGCACGTTCAAAGATCACCAGTTGCTCGAAGAAGCGCCGCACTTGGTGCTCGAGGGCATTCTGCTGGGCGCCTACGGCATCAACTGCCATCACGCGTACATCTATATCCGCGGCGAGTTCAAGCGCGGCTATCAGATCTTCATGGAAACCGTCGAGCAGGCGCGCAAAGCGGGCTATCTGGGCAAGAACGTGTTCGGCACCGGTTACGATCTGGAGATCACCGTGCACCGCGGCGCCGGCGCGTACATCTGCGGCGAGGAAACCGCGCTGCTCAACTCGCTCGAAGGTAAACGCGGAGAACCGCGGCTCAAACCGCCGTTTCCCGCGGTCGCCGGTCTGTACGGCATGCCGACGGTCGTGAACAACGTGGAAACGCTGGCGTATCTCGTGCCGATTCTCGAAAATGGCGCGGAGTGGTTCGCGTCGGTCGGCACCGAGCGCAGCAAAGGCTACAAGATCGTTTCGATCAGCGGCCACGTGCAAAAGCCCGGCAATTATGAAGTTCCGCTCGGCACGCCCGTGCGCGAACTCGTCGAGATTGCCGGCGGTTTGCGTCCGGGACGCAAACTCATGGCGATTCAACCCGGCGGCGGTTCGTCGGCGTGCATCTTCGAAGAGCACTTGGATCTGCCGTACGATTATGAGTCCATGGCGAAAGCCGGCTCGATGCTCGGCTCCGCGGCGTTCTGCGTGATGGACGACACCACAGACTTCGTGAAAGCAGCGTTCAATCTGGTGCGCTTTTTCGCGCATGAATCGTGCGGGCAGTGCACGCCCTGCCGCGAGGGCGGCCACTGGCTCGAAACCGTGCTGCACCGTTTCGTCGAAGGACGCGGATTGCAGTCGGACCTCGACATGCTGCACAAAGTCAGCCATGAAATCACGGGCATCAACTTGTGCGCGCTCGGCGATTCCATCGAGCCGTTCCTGGCCTCGGTGCTCAAGCGGTTCCCCGAGCAATTCGAAGCTCGCGTCCTGAAAGAGACGGCATTACCAGCGTGACAAACGGACAACAAGACCTCGTCACCGTCACCATCGACGGCGTGCAGTTGCAGGTGCCCAAGGGCACGCTGCTGGTCGAGGCCGCGAAGCAAATCAAGCGCGAGATTCCCGTCTACTGCTATCACACGAAGATGGGGCCGGCCGGACTTTGCCGCATCTGCCTGGTTGAAATCGAAGGGATGCCGAAGCTGCAGATCGGCTGCAATACGCAGGTCACCGACGGCATGGTGGTGCGCACGCAGAGCGACAAAGCCGCCGACGGACGCCGTGCGGTGCTCGAACTCTATCTCAAAAATCACCCGCTGGACTGCCCGATCTGCGATAAAGGCGGCGAGTGCGACCTGCAAGACTACGCCATGGCGTACGGGCAGGATTACTCGCGGAGCGCCGATCCGAAAGTTTCGAAACCGAAAGCGGTCGATCTCGGCCCCACGATCGTGCTCGACGAAGAGCGCTGCGTCGTCTGCCAGCGGTGCGTGCGCTTCGACGACATGATCGTCGGCGAGCGTCAACTGGTGCTCAAAGATCGCGGCGTGAAAAATATCATCGCGACGGCGGCCGGCGAAGCGTACCGGCACAACTTCACGGGCAACGTCACCGAACTGTGTCCGGTCGGCGCGCTCACCGCGAAGACGTACCGCTTCAAAGCACGGCCATGGGATCTGCGCCGCACGACGACGACCTGCACGCAGTGCCCCGTCGGGTGCCAGATGCACGTCGACGTGCGCGTCGGCAAAGTGATGCGGACCATGTCGGTTGAGGCCGACGATGCGATCTCCGATACG
>JAICWY010000102.1 GCA_025934645.1 Vulcanimicrobiia bacterium | reverse complement strand
GTAAGGATTAGCTCGCGCGCAGTTTTAGTAGTCATGGTGAGGGGCGCGTAGCGCTCTCGAACCACGGCCGAGCGTTGACGAGGCCTGCTGCCACGCAGCCCTCGTCATAACTCGGGCGCCCCATTCGCTCCTGAGCGCATCCTGCGCCCGCGAAAACTAGCGCCATCCATGGCGCGTCGTCGACTGCGCTAACGCGCGCTCAGGATGACTACCTAGAGTTGCGGTCGGCTCTTGTAGCCGCGTCACGCAGTAGCCGCGTTCGTTCCCGTAGCCGCGTCATGCAGTAGCCGCGTTCGTTCTCGTAGCCGCGTCCACGAAGTAGCCGCGTTCGTCTTCGTAGCCGCGTCGCGCAGTAGCCGCGTTCGTCTCCGTAGCCGCGTCGCGCAGTAGCCGCGTTCCGAAGCTAAGCTGTCTCTAGTTCGCGTGTCGCTGCGGCGTTGAAGTATGTGGCTCTGGGGTGGTGGAGGACTATGGCTGCCGTTGATTGTTCCGGAACGATTTGGAAAGCTTCCGTGAGCGTGACGCCGATCGCGTTCGTCGCGTCCAGCAGTTTAAAGGCGGTTGCGTGTTGCGAGAGATCCGGGCACGCGCCGTAGCCCCATGAGTATCGCTTGCCGCGTTCCTCTTCCAGGCCGAGTTCGTGGCGGATGCGCCGGTGCGCGTACTCCGCGAGCGCCTCGGCGCTCTGCACCGAGAATCCGTGCAAGAAATACGATTCGCTGTACTCACCGGCGCGGTGCAGTTCTTCGGTTCGCTCCGCGGCGCGCGTGCCGACCGTTACGACTTGCAGTGCGACGACGTCCACGCCGCGGCCGTTTTGCGGCTCGCGCACGTAATCGGCAAGCGAGAGATGCTCGCCGCCGGCCTGCCGCGCAAAAGTAAAGCGTGCGATTTCGCGTGCCGGATTGTCCGGATCGTAAACGATGACGTCGTTGCCTTCACCCGCCGCCGGAAAATAGCCGTACACAAAGCGCGGCTCCAGCAAGCGCTCTTCCATGGCTTCGCGTTCGTAGCGGTGCAGGCGGGGCTCGAAATCATCGCGCACCAATGCCGCGAACGCATCGCCCTTCGTGTTCGCTGCGCCCCACGAGAGCCGGTACAGGCTGCGCAAATCGAAGCACGACCACAACTGCTGGGCATCGATGTCGTTCACCGTGCGCGCGCCCCAGAACGGCGGTGCCGGAAGCGGCGCTTGTTCGGAACGCACGGCGGAATAGTGAATCTCGCCGTTCGAAGACGGCACCGCGGCCCGCTGCCGATCGCGCAGCTTAAACGCCTCGCTCTTCGCGCGTTCGAGGAGCGTGGCGCGCGCTTGCGGATCGCCGATGAGCTGCTCCATGATCTGCAAGCCTTCGAACGCGTCCTTCGCGTAGAACAATCCCGGATCGAAGAACCGCTCGCCCCCGTCAAGCAAGGATATGCGCCGGCCGAAATCGCGGTTGATCGCGGCTCCGCCGACCAGCACCGGAAATTGAAGACCGCGCGCATCTTGTTCTTGCACGCAGACCGGCATCTGTTTCGACGTCGAGACGAGAAGCGCGGAAAGCCCGATTGCATCGGCTTGCACTTCTTGCGCTTTCTCAAGAATCGTGTTCATCGGCACTTGTTTGCCGAGATCGAAGACGGTGTAGCCGTTGTTGGACAGAATGGTGTTGACGAGATTCTTGCCGATGTCGTGCACGTCTCCGAACACCGTTGCAAGCACGACTTTGCCTTTGCTCGCGCCCTCTTTCTTCTCGAGGAACTGCTCGAGATGCGCGACCGCCTTCTTCATCACCTCGGCGGATTGCAATACGAACGGCAAGATCAACTCGCCCGAACCGAATTTGTCGCCGACTTCTTTCATCGCCGGCAACAGGATGTCGTTCAGTACGCCGACCGCATCGCGCGTTTTGAGCGCCTCGTCGATCTTCGCTTCGATGCCGTCTTTGCGCCGGCGCAGAATGGCGTTATGAATGCGCACTTCCGGCGGCTGCTCCGCATCGTCGTCTTGCTTTGCGGTCTGACCGGCGATCGGCGCGCCCTGATTCTCGTAGTGCTCGATGAGCCGCTGCAATGCATCCGGCCGGCGGTTGAAGACGAGGTCGTCGCAAAGTTCGCGCTGCACCGTATCGAGTTCGGCGTACGGCGTGATCTCTTTGGGATGCACCAAAGCCAAGTCCAGGCCGGCTTCGACGCAATGGTGCAAAAACACCGAGTTGAGCGCGGCGCGCGCGTGCGGTTTCAACCCGAACGATACGTTGCTGACACCGAGCGAGGTGAGAACGCCCGGAAGCGCGGCTTTGATGCCTCGGATGCCTTCGATGGTCTGCACGGCGGAATCGATGTACTCGGCATCGCCGGTCGCGAGCGTAAACGTAAGGTCGTCGAAAATCAGCGCGCCGGCCGGCAAGCCGTATTCACCGACAACGATGTCGTAAATGCGCTTGGCAACTTCTACTTTACGATCGGCGGTCTTGGCCATGCCCGACTCGTCAATAGTCAGCGCAACGACCGCTGCGCCGTGCTCCATCACCAACGGCAGCACCGAATCGATCTTCGTGCGGCCGTTCTCCAAGTGCACGGAGTTGACGATCGCGCGGCCCGGATAATTTTCTAGCGCAGTTTGAATCACGCGGGGCTCGGTGGAGTCGATCATGAGCGGCGCTTCGACCGATTGCGCGAGTTTGCGCACCACGGTGCGCATTTGCTCGTCTTCGTCGGTGCGCTCGGTAAGCGCGCAGCAAATGTCGAGGGTGTGCGCGCCGCCTTCGACTTGCTGACGCGCGAGCAGCGCGATATCGTCGTACGCATCTTCCAGCAGCAGGCGCTTGAGTTTGCGCGATCCTTGCGCGTTGATGCGCTCGCCGACCAGCATCGGGCGCGGTTCTTGCTCGAGTAACGTGGCGGTCATCGCGGAAGCGACGAACTGTTTGGGTTTCGCTTCGGGAATGCGGCCGCGGCTGCCGTCCACGCGCTTCCGAATCGCCGCAATGTGCGCAGGCGTCGTGCCGCAGCAACCGCCGACCACATTGACGCCGAACTCGCGCACGAATGAGGCAAGTTCACCGGCGAGTTCCTCCGGCGTCTCGGGATAGATCGTTTCGCCCTTGGGACCCATGATCGGCAGGCCGGCGTTGGGGATCACGCTGATGAAGCGGTCGGACATCTCGGTGAGATAGCGCACCGGATCGCGCATTTGCTCGGGGCCCGTCGAGCAGTTGAGGCCGATGACGTCGACCGGAAGCGCGCCGAGCGTGGCGCAGATTGCGCGTACGTCGGTGCCGAGCAGCATGCGGCCTTCGGTGATGAGCGTCGGCTGCGCTTGAATCGGCACGCGGCGCAAACCTTTTGCAAATTCGCGCGTGATGCCGGCGATAGCCGCTTTGAGCTCGAGCAGATCTTGCATCGTCTCGAGCAGCAGCAAATCGACGCCGCCTTCGACTAAATAGCGCGCCTGCTCGCCGTAAATATCCGCGAGTTGCGCAAACGTGATTTTCGAGAGCGACGGATCCGAAGAAGAGATGAGCATGCCGGTCGGGCCCATCGAGCCCGCGACGAACCGTGGACGATCGGAGGATGCATACGCGTCGCACGCGGCGCGCGCGATCTGCGCGGCGTTGCGGTTGACCTCGGCGACGCGATCGCCTAAGCCGTATTCTTCGAGTTTTAAGCGCGACGCGGTAAACGTGTCGGTTTCGACGACATCCGCACCGGCTTCCAAATACGATTCGTGAACGCGCCGGATGACGTCCGGACGCGTGAGGACCAAGGCTTCATTACAGCCGTGAAATTGCGCGCCGCCGAAGTCCTCGGCGGAGAGGTCCATGTCCATGAGCTGCGTGCCCATGGCGCCGTCAAAGACCAGCACCCGCTCGCGCAGCAGGTCGAGATAGTTCAACTTATCGTGTACTCGCTTTTTCGATGGCGAAGATACGTGCGGCGCGCACTTCGCCCACGGCGCGCCCGGCACGATTATACACGATTGGCCGCTCTAGGTCCGCGAGTTTGGTCAGGGCCGCCTCGGGCAGCAGCTCCAGCGCGCGCAGAATGCTTAGCACGGCAGGCCCGCGGCCGCGCGCGGCCCCGTCGCCGACCTTCACGACCAGCCCAACACCCGCGTCGATGAGCGCCGCGCCGTGAACGCCTTCGGCGCCGGCTTTGCAGGCGAGCATTCCGGCCCCGGCCTCCATGAGCCGGGCGTCGAATTCGCCCGTTCCCGAAACGCATTCCGGGTACGCGACCATTGCATCGCGCACGGTGCGCAGCGCACGCGCATCGCTCTCGCTGATGCCCTCTAGCGAAGCCAAACGCGCGAACGAGAGTGCCGCGTTGCGAAGCGGCGTCGCGTACACGGGGATGCCGCATCCGTCAACACCGAGCGGAAAATCTTCGACGCGCTGATCCGACATGCGCGCGCACATTTCAAGAATGCGCTGCTGCGCAGGATTCGCCGGCTCCAGATACGTCGCCGGGTCCGCGCCGAGGATTTTGCAGAGCGCAAGAATGCCGGCGTGCTTTCCGGAGCAGTTGTTGTGCAGCGCGGTCGGCTGCACGCCCGCCGCTTCCAAATCGTGCGCGGCCTGCGCGTTGTACGGCGCGTGTACGCCGCATTGCAGCGCGCTTTCATCCATGCCGGTTTTTTGAAGAATCGAACGGACCGCTTCAACGTGGAACGGTTGGCCTGCGTGCGAAGCGGACATCACCGCGATCTCGCGCTGCTCTAGCCCAAACCGCTCGGCTGCGCCCGCAGCGATCGCCGCGGCTGCAATAAACGGCTTCGCCGTCGAGCGCAAGAATACGGGCGCATCGATGTCGCCGATCGCGCAGAGCACGTTGCCGCGCGCGTCGGACGCGCAAGCGGCGATCGCGTGGACCGACTCCACGAGATCGCCGCGCGTAACTTCTACAAAAGGTTCAAACGAGGGCGGGTTCGACAATATTGGCTTCCTGTTCGGCAAAGACGGGGTTGGAGAGATACCGTTCGCCGGTATCGCACCCGATCGTGACGATCAGTTTGCCTTTCGACTCGGCGCGCGCCGCAACTTGCAGTGCCGCCCAAATGTTCGCGCCGGCGGAGATGCCGCCGAGCATGCCTTCTTCGCGCGCGGCGCGCCGCGCCATCGAAATGGCATCAGCATCGGTCACGCGGATTATTTCGTCGTACACGCTCGTATTGAGCACCTTGGGAATAAAGCCGGTGCCCGTGCCTTGAATCTTGTGCGGGCCCGGCTGTCCGCCGGAAAGCACCGGCGACGCATCGGGTTCCACCGCAATGATCTTCACGGACGGCTTGCGCTCTTTGAGCACTTCACCCACGCCGGTGATCGTGCCGCCGGTACCGACTGCGGCAACGACGATATCTACCGTGCCGTCCGTATCGCGCCAAATCTCTTCCGCGGTGGTGCGGCGGTGAATCTCCGGATTCGCCGGATTCTCGAACTGCTGCGGAATGAAATATTTCCCGGGATTACTCGCGGCGATCTCGTTGGCTTTGGCGATCGCGCTCTGCATGCCGCCGGCGCCCGGCGTCAAAATAACCTGCGCGCCATAGGCTTTGAGCAGATTGCGGCGTTCGATCGTCATCGTGTCCGGCATGATCAGAATGACCGGATAGCCCTTCGCGGCGGCGACAAATGCCAGCGCGATTCCGGTGTTGCCGCTGGTCGGCTCCAGGATCACCGTGTCGGGGCGCAAGCGGCCCTCGCGTTCCGCGGCTTCGATCATCGAAACGCCGATGCGGTCCTTCACCGAACCCGCCGGGTTGAACGACTCCATCTTGACGGCGACCGTGCCGGGCAGGCCTTTTCCGAGCCGGCCGAGTTTCACAAGGGGCGTATTGCCGAACGTGTCGGCCAGATTCTCGTATATGCGTGCCATAGTAGGCATCATAACCGCAAAGCCTGCGTAAAGGCTGCAGGCAGGCGCGCGAAAAGGCACGCCCTTCGGGTCGACCGAACATGCTTTCGACCGTGTTCTCCCTCACCCAGAAATCACTGTACGTCGAAGCGATCGACCTGTGGATCGATTCGATGCGCTCCCGCGGACGCTGTTACGTCTCGCACGGCCATTCGGACCACGCGCGCGAGCACGACGTCATCGTTGCAACGCCGGCGACGGCGAAGATTTGCCGCACGCGATTCGCGCGCCGGGAAGTGCGCGCGGTGCAGACGTCGCTTCTCGAGAGCGTGAAGCCGCCGCGCGCGCCGAGCGAATTCGAAGAGCACGCGTTCAACGAGCCCTGGCACGCCGGAAATCACCGCCTGACGCTCTTCCCCGCCGGGCACGTGCTGGGCAGCTCGCAGATCCTAATCGAGGGCGAGGCCGGTTCGTTCGTGTACACCGGCGATTTCAAACTCGCGCCCTCGCTCACGGCAGAAGCACCAGAAGTCAAACGCTGCGATGTCGTGCTGATGGAATGCACGTACGGACGTCCGCATTACACATTTCCGCCCCGCGATGAAGTTGCCGCGGAGATGGCGGCGTTCGCGAAAGACGCGTTGGAAGCGGGAGCCGTGCCGGTGTTCTTTGCGTATTCGCTCGGCAAGGCTCAAGAAGCAGTGGCGCTGCTCGGTAACGCGGGCATTCCCGTAACCGTGCACGGCGCGATTCACGGCATCTGCAAAGTCTACGAAGAATGCGGCGTCGCTCTTCCCGCGCACACGCGCTACGACGCGCACTCGTTCGATTGCTCGAGCGCACTGATCTGGCCGCCCGGAGGCCGCGCGCTGCCCAAAGCGCTCAACGGCAAGCCGGTGCGCACCGCAATGTTGACCGGATGGACGCTCGATCGCAGTGCGCCGTTCCGGTACGGCGTCGATCGCGGGTTCGCGCTTTCCGATCATGCGGATTATCCGTCGTTACTGCGCTATATCGAACTCGCGCAGCCCAAGAAAGTGCTGCTCAATCACGGCT
>JAICWY010000143.1 GCA_025934645.1 Vulcanimicrobiia bacterium | reverse complement strand
GCGAGGACGACGACGCAAAAGCCGAGCCCGCTATACAGCGTTACATAGAGCGTAAATATGCGCCGCGGCAGCGCGCGTGCGCGCGCGACGGCGAATTCGGCATCCCACTCGCCCGGATCGGAGATGGCTTTTCGCACAGGACGCAGGTACTTGCGGTCCAGCGCATGCGCGCCGGGCAGCGCCAACGCCGAGACCGCTGCAACGCAGATTACGATCCACAGCAGTTCGTGAGCGGAGAACTCTCCGAGGACGGCGCCCACAAGCACCGTCGCCGGAATCGAAACGAGCGCCGTACGCGATTGACTCTTTTGAGAACTGCGGACGGCTGCGCGAAAACGCTGGACCAAATCGGAAGCGGGCGGCTGAAGCTGCATACCTTGGAATGTTCGGCATGCATCAAGTCCAGGTTAAGGCGGCCGCGCCGAAATAGGTCCTAAGGGCTATGCCGTACGCGTGGCGCGCTCGCCCTTGAGCAAATGATTCGTAAGGAAGGAGACAATCATCATCACGATTGCGCCGATAAATGCAGCCCAGAACGTATCGACGACGTATCCCGGTGCGATCCAACTCACCAGCCAGAACATCAGCGCGTTCACGATCAGCACGAAGAGCCCGAGCGTGAGAATCGTGAACGGGAGCGTGAGCAATAGCACGATGGGGCGCAGAATCGCATTCACGATGCCGAAGATCAGCGCCGCGATAATCGCCGAGCCGAAGTTGTGCACGTGGATCCCCGGTACGAAGTACTGCAGGCAGTAGAAAACGACACCGTTGATGATCAGCCGCAGCAGAAAGTTCATGTCACTCTCCTAAAGCAGCCTTGACGGCGGAGGCCAAGGCGGGCGTCATCCCTTTGACGGCCGCGATCTCATCGACGCTCGCGCGCTTGAGCGAGGCGATCGAACCGAACGCGGTCAGCAAGCGCTTCTTGCGCACGGGACCGACCCCTGCCAACGCGTCCAGCGCCGATACGGTCATCGCCTTGCCGCGCCGCTGGCGGTGGTACGCGATCGCAAAGCGGTGCGCTTCGTCGCGAATGCGCATCACCAGGTGCAGCGCCGCCGAGTTTGGCGTCAGGACGATCGGTTCGGATTGGCCGGGCACGTAGAGCCACTCGTGCTCTTTCGCAAGCCCGGCGACGGGAATGCCGGTCATGTCCAGCTCTTCCATCACCTCGACGACCGCGCTGAGCTGGCCTTTGCCGCCGTCGATCAGCAGCAGATCCGGTTTCTTGTTGAATTTTTCGCGCCTGGCGAGCTCGCGCTGCTCCGGTGTGGTTTCTTCATCGTCCGTGCGCGCGCGCAGATACCGAAGCCGCCTGCGCAGCGTTTCCTGCATCATCGCAAAATCGTTCGGGCCCTTGTCGTACTGAATTTTAAACTTGCGGTAGTCGCTTTTCTTTGCGCGGCCTTCGACGAACACGACCATCGAACTCACCGGATTGGTGCCTTGAATGTTCGAGATGTCGTAACACTCGATGCGGTGCGGCGGCTCCGGCAGTTCGAGCGCGTCCGCAAGCTCCGTGAGCGACTGCGCCTGCGCGGTTTCTTGCACTTCCTGATGCGCGAGAAACGCTTTTAAGTTTTGCTCGGCGTTCTTCTGCACCAGCCGCATGTAGTCGGCGCGATCGCCGCGCCGCGGCACGAGCACGCGCACACGTACGCCCTTGGTTTCGGTAAGCCAGCTCTCGATCACGCTGGAATCGCCGGGCAGCGCCTGCACCAGCACCTCTTTGGGCACCGCCGCCGAGCTGCCGCGCGAGCGGCGCTTCTCCGGGACCGGCGCCTGATTGTCCCGCGCAATGCGAAGGTGTGCGAGCGGTGAGATGCCGCTGGGCTCGGGCGCGCCGGCGGTACGCGCCGTATAGAACTGCTTCAAAAACTCGCTGAAGACTTCGGCATTGCCCTGGTCGTGCACGCCGTCCAAGATAAAGTGTTCCTGACCGATCAGCTTGCCGCCGCGCACCATGAATACTTGCATGCAGGCCTGACCCTGCGCGCGCGCAGCCGCGATCAAATCCATGTCCAGGCGCGAGCGCCACACGACTTTTTGTTCTTCCGTCACGCGCCGCACCGCGACGATGCGATCGCGAATCCGCGCGGCCGTCTCGAAGTTGTAGCCCTCGGCCGCGTGCACCATTTCGCCTTGCAGCCGCGAAAGCAGCGAGTCTTGTTTTCCCTCGAGAAACAGTACGACTTCCTCGACCATGCGGTTGTAGTCTTCTTGCGACTGATAGCCGACGCACGGCGCAAGGCAGCGTTTGATGTGATACTGCAAGCATGGCCGGCGGCGCTGGCCGTTCTCGATCGGCTCGCGGCACGTGCGCAGCGGAAACACCAGGCGAACGAGATCGATGAGTTCGCGCAAGCCGTGCGCGTTGGTATACGGGCCGAAGTAGCGCGCGCCGTCGTCCTTCACGACGCGCGTAAAAACCACGCGAGGAAAGACTTCGTTCGTGACCTTCAGATACGGATAGCGCTTGTCGTCGCGCAGGCGTACGTTGTAGGGCGGCTGGTAGCGCTTGATGAGATTGGCTTCCAGAATAAGCGCTTCGACTTCGTTCGTCACCACGATCGTCCGCACGTCGGCTACGCGTTCCACCATCGCTTGCGTGCGCACGTGATGCGCGGCGCTGTCCTGGAAATACGAACGCACGCGGTTTCGCAGCGAAACCGCCTTCCCGATGTACAGAATGTTCCCGTTGCGGTCGACCATCAT